>JAQGHT010001219.1 GCA_028291565.1 Planctomycetaceae bacterium
GTACTGTTTCATCCGCCAGTACGGTGGATGGACCCAAACAAAATCGAATGTGCCGATATCTCCAAACCCGAGCGGATCACAAGCATCCTTGCCATCCCTGATATCGAAGCTCACGCACTCGATGCCGAGTTCCCGACAAACATCGGCGCATGTGCCAGATCCCGTCATAGGATCCAGAACTCGCTTCGGTTTGAAATACAGCAACAGGTCTTTAATCAGCTCTCCTGAGCAATTACCTGGGTAACCCCGATCGCCGTACGGCCCGGCTGTTGATTTGTGATAGAGGCTTGTCAGCCACGGCACCGGACTGCCGTTTCTGGGTGCCATCGGAAGCACCGCGATTCTGGATGTGGATAAAGAAAACATAAAAATGAAAGAATGAAATAAAGTCGCCTTTGCAGGCAGTAGCCTCAATGCACGGTCGCAGCCCGAAGCAAGGAGGAGCCGGAGGATCTCCTTGGGTAGGGACCGGCTGTGCCACAATTTGTGGCCTGCAGAACCCCTTCGTTCCTGACAGAACAGGAAAAGAGTGCGGAGCACCTGATAAATCAGGTGCTCGCACAAAAGAATTGATACTTCCACTGTTCGCCTGCTGATCATCCTGATAAACGACACTACATGGCGACCCATGGAGGGCAGCAGTCCCCTGCCGCACTTGTTATAGCCAAATTTCCTTGGTTTGAGTTACAAGCCATTCGACGAATTCTTCCACATCAGCAGTCGCCACTGGAATTGCGGATCCAATACAGATAGCACACAGACTTGAGGATGCCCAAAATCCATGAGGATACGCGGCTCCATGATCTCTGTACTTTCGTAAATCGAATACCGAGAATACCAGTGGTCCGCGTTTGAAAGCATACCAGCGAGTGGTCTCTTCAAGATTGCAACCGTTGCCCTCTCCGTATCGGTCTACGATCGATTTGGGCCGAATCGCAACAATGTCCAAAAGCTCTGTCCGCTTAAAATCGGCGACATTGCCGCTCAAACTATATAGGTCCATTGCCGATGATGTTGTATTGTTTCCCATATGAGAATCAAGGGGAAAGAGTGCGGAGCACCTGATAGATCAGGTGCTCGCACAAAAGAGAACTTCTTCCACTGTTCGCCGGCTGGAAATCCTTGCGGACAACACCACCAGGCGACCCGTAGAGGGCAAGAGCGGTCGGGGCCGCTCTGCACTTTAAGCCATCTCTGGATGCTGCAGACTGTGGATGTGCTCCTCAGCCTGTTGAGCAACCGTGACAACTTTCGCGAGGTCTTCGAGATTGAACGTCTTGACGTACTTACGTGTTCCAGAGGAATCACGGTATGACCGGGAGAAGCTGACGCTATAAAACGTCCGCTCTTGGCCATTGACCGGGACTATCCGCGAGAACACGCTTGCAGACACGTCGTCCAAAACAAAAACCTTGATCGGGCCATTGGCCTGATCTGCTTCTGCCGGAGCAGGAGCGTTCTTCTTTTTGCTATCCATAGCATAAAGGGGGAAAACGGGTCACATGAAATATGCGACCCCAAGTACCAAAAACAGTCCCATGACTGTCACATCGAACAAAGGACCCGGAAGGGAACTCTGTTGATGCTGTCCCTTATTCTCACTTAGCGGTGCGTATGCCAGTGAGAGCAAGGAACGTCGTGCCGGTGTTGTTTTCGTCGTTTCCATACGTTGAAATGGGAACCAGCTAAATACCACCACATCGCAAGAAGCTCACACATGCCCCGACAGGCACGAGCAAAACGAAACGTGGTGAGCGCCTAAAAATCCGAGGACACCGTCAGGGACAGCGCCTGTATATTTAGATTCCGCTCAGATATTCCTGAGCTTCTTGGAGCAGTCGCACAACCCGCTCCAAATCTGATTCGTGCACGAAACCGATCTCGATCCAATCTCGCATTTCTTCACTATACCAAGAAATAACCGCCGCATAGGCAAGATGCCCGCACGGCAGTGACAGCTCTTTCAGATCGACACGAAGGTCTTTGTCCGAGAACACTGCGGCGAGAGTGAGGTCACTGACTGGTTTCGACTGTTTGCGGCTCAGTAGGCCGCTAATCCAATGGGTCATAAAAGTGGGGGAACACTGATAAAAGCGCCTCGAATGAGACGCACAAAACATCGCCGTCGAGCTACCCTGAATAGCTGACGGTAATGCGCGGGTATGGGCCAGCTTTCCGCCGCGCATGCGGCGATGCGACCAATAGGGAGCAAGGGTGCAGGGAGCGCACTCCTTGCCCTTCAGACATAGCGTAGCGTCCCTGTCCCGCGAAGTTTGAGCGGATAGACGGGGAATGGCTGAAGGGCAAGGGGTCGTGGAGCAACGCGAAACGAGCCCCTTGCACCCGTAAGCTGGCCCTTCCAATACGGTTGTGGATTGTATGAAACTGACCGGTGCCCGACCTCCCCCGGACAGGCTGCGGACAGGTTGCGGTACGGCATTAAGACGCATCGGTTGGTCTCCTTTTGATCAGGGAGACCGGATCGCCTTCGCACGGATGGAAGATCGGGGAATACAAAAACGCTGCGGGCGTGAGATCGGAGGCCGCCACAAACCGCCACAGGTTCGCAGCCGGCATCTCCTTCATGGCATGCCGCAAGGCGTCTCTGCGTTTGGGAGTCGGCGCCACCATGATCACTGTAAACGAATTCACCGTGGCCTGCGGAAAATGGCGCCGATGCAGATTCAGCTCGGCCATGACTGCATAGCCCTTCGTCTTACTGCTGGCGACCTGAAACACCCCAGAGCTATTTCGATCCTGTTCGAGATAGAACGCTTTCTTGTGCCCGTCCATCGATAACAGAAATCCGGCATCCGGAGCGCAAATCAGTTTCGGCTGATCTTTGAGCAGGGTATAAAGACGGTATCGTTTCTCAGGAATTCGCTCATCCTTGTTGCAAATGTCCCACTCATTGATCCAGTCGTCGACCGAGACGCCCGGTTCAGAATTGAGCGCTACATTCAAAGCAATATGCGTTTCACTGATGGCAATCCAGTGATTGATATGATGGGGAATCGGTGCGTTTGTCGGAGTGAGCAGATATCGCTCATCGCGTGACTTTTCAAAGAGCAGCTCGCAGCCCTTCCGCGACGGAAAATACACGGACGCGGGAGACCCGCCTGCAGGTTGGGCATAGAGCAGATGTTGCCGATTGATGAGTTGCAGGTCCACGAGCATTTGCAACCTGCGGCGCGAACTGCGGCCGTTGGCATCTTCGGGAAAATGCAGGCGCTGAATCTGTGGCCGGCTGAGGATGAAGTAGCGAACCAAATCCTCGAGTATGCGTTCGTCGCGGGGTGTTAACATTCTCGGTCCTCGTTTTGAAAACAAAGGTGCCGAGGCACTCTGAAAAACCAGAGTTCTCGGCAACGATGATCCCGGGACCGGGATGTCACTACAACCAGGCAACCGTGTTGCAAGACCCGTGGGGTCTCGTCTGCAACGGCCGTCTCCGGAGGCATTCCCGAAGGAACGATCCATTCATTCTAAAATCCGTCCCGGGTGTGTCAAGCATAATTCACATAAAGCGCGGATTTTCTTCATCCTCGCTGTTTTCGAGTGGTCCAATCCGGGTGTGCGACTGCAGCACGCGGTCAAGACGTTCTGCGATCTCCACATCGACGCGGGAAGCGGGAACAAAGAAGTCCGACTGAAAGTTCTCTTCGATCATCCTGTCCATCGCCTCGAGCGTCCACGGGAAGTTCTGAGCGATGGTCTGCATATCGTATTGCAGAAACCCCGGCGCGGATCGCTTCACGTCCACAACATGGAGCTTTGGATTATTCACAATCCGGAGCAACGCCTGTCCGGTCCGGAGATTTCGAATATCGCGCGCCCATTCGTTCCGCTGTTCGTCGAAGGTTTCATACGTTCGACTTGCAAGTTCTTGAAACGTGTCCTGCACAGGGACCAGGGTCTCATGAAAGTTCTCGCTTGTACCGCGACCTGATCCCCCTCCGCTGGATTTCGTATCAGATTCCCCCTTATTCGTCGTCCAGGTGACGTTGGGATGTGGCGAAAATGGATCTCCACTTCGTTGTTCCCCGTCACCGGTGTTTCTGCCACTGGAATCTGACCACTGTTCGGACTGCTGTGCCGTGGTCCCCCATGCACGGAGAATCTCCTTTCGATGGCCGGTCGTGAGTTGCCGCGTCGTGTACATGTCCTGCTTGATTTTCCGAGGATCGTATTTGATCGACGCGACCTCGTGGGCGAGCAGATCTGCGTCTTCGCCCTGCACACCGAAGATCATGCGGGACTGTGCCTGAAAGATGATGCTCGTCATGTCGTAGTCTCCCCTCTTCAGTTGGGATAACGACTGATGCGACAGAATCAGACGAAGACCGAGATTCCGCAGTTCCGGCAATGCCGACTCCAGATCTGGACCGACGAAATTCTGGAATTCATCGAGAAACATGTACGTTGGATGCCGGACGTCCCGAGGCAAACTCCGCACCTGGGCAATGACTTCGTTAATGAGCAGGGCACCGATTGTGTTGGCAAGTTGGCTACCCAGACGGTTACGAGGGGAAAGATCGACAATCACAATCCGCCCCTCACGCATCATTCTCAGCACATCGAGACGGCTCTGTGTTGATCCGAACATCCGCCGCAGGATGTCGCTGTCAAAATAGGGCCGGAGCCTGTTGCGGGATGAATCCAGGATGCGAATGGCTTCCTGCCCCCTGCTTCCTGTGATCTCATTCCACTCGGCTTTGAGACGTTCGGGAAGAATATCCAAGAGCGGCCGGTGGTATCTGCTGCCAGGTAACAGAAAGTGTGAGCAATCACTGATAGTAAGGCCAAGCTGTTCTGCAGCGGCGAACGCATTGAATGTCCACCGGGCCAGCCGGGGCATTGCCTCGATATTCTGGCTTTCCCACGCTCGGAGGATAATGTCCGTTGATCGTTCAATCCGGTAATAAGCGTGCGTCGAGGATTCGGACAGTAATGGATTGAACGTGGAAACGACGTCCTCACGCGATGGCTGGATGAAGACTAGTCGGTCTCGAATCTCCTGCGTGCAGAAATCCGATGCCATCCACAGCAGCAGTTCCTGCGAGAAATTGCCCAGTCGATCAACAACGAAGAAACACGCCTGTTCCACCGGGTTCATCAGGAGGTTATGCAACATTGTGTGAATGGCGGTTGTCTTCCCCTTGCCGGTGCCGCCAATCAGATGGAAATGCGTTTTGAACGCGTCGATCGGGATGCGGACGTCGTTGCCCGCCCCATGCTCTTTGCCGATGCTGAACGATTTCATGGGCGAATCTTTTCCAGGATTTCTTGAGATAATTCAGCGTATCGCATATTCAGATGAGCCATGTGAGTCGCCCGCATCCGTTCATCAAGCGGGAGCGATTCGATTCGGGCCTTTTCATCAATGAACCATTGGGCGAGTTGGTCGATAGATTGCGGCTTGTCCGCAATCCCTTTTACCTCGCAGTGTTTCTCAATGACGGCCTGCAATTCGACTCCGCGGCTTTCAACAACCTCCGGTGGTTCCGCGTCGCTCATATATTTCTGCAGATATCGGTCGAACGCCTGACGATTGAATCGCTCGTGAATGTCCGCTTCGTGCATGTTATACAACAGCTCGCATTTGGACCGAGCATCCATTCGTCGTTGCTGGTTGTTCTTTTCGATCAAGGAGTTTTCTTGTCTGATTCGCTGCAATTCGCGGTCGCGAATTCTTTGCTCTGACGCCAACTCCAAATCTCGCCGTCTGATGATGTCTTGCTGCCTTTTGCGAGCCACCAGAACAATCGGGTCTATGACGATTCGGCAAAAAGCAAAGACGATTACATCCCAGACAAAAGCTATCACGATCACGAGCGCCACCAATAAAAGTATCGGTGGGATGCAGATCGCAATCAGAGAAATCAGCGCACCGACTGACCCCAGACAGAGCCTGAGTTCATGGGAACCGCTTCGAATTGAGCGTATGAGGCGATAGAGGATCATGCGTTTCGCCTCGTCATTTGCCAAATG
>JAQGHT010001227.1 GCA_028291565.1 Planctomycetaceae bacterium
GGAGAATGAGAATCTCAATGATTGGATTGGGGGCATGGGTTGCATTGATCGGTCTTTCCGTTCTGCCAACGGTCGATGCAGCGACTGCGACCGCTGCTGCGGCAAACGGAAACGTCGCGTTTGGAAACGGTCGGACTGTTCAGAACGCGCAATCATTCGCGCTCAGCAACGCGGGTGCGGGATCTCGAGTGCTTGCGAGCTCACCAAGCAATGGATGGTGTGCAATTGCGAAGTCAACTGATTCACAGGGACGGTGGGTATTCGGCACGTCTGTTGCTATGGGATCAGAGCGGGATGCTCGAACGTCAGCTCAGCAAGATTTGATTGCAAAGGGCGGATCGATTGCAACCAGTCGCAAGTTCTGGATCGGTGCACAGTTGTTGAACCAATTTTAGGAAGCTTCCAAAACTTCCTTGTGGTCCCGCTCCTTGATCACCAGTGGGGCTCATTTAGGCTTGTTGACGGCCTCGATGAGACCCCATTTCGTTGACATCAAGCTTTTCAGCATGAGATGCAACGTCGATCAATCGGAGTTGTCTACCTTGGGAAATTATTTCGCCGTTCCGGCATGGAATGGTATGCGATTCTCATAGCGACTCTGCCGATCTTGGCTTCGTTTTCTCGGTTGTGGCTTGCTCAACCTCAGCTGGGCATCCTTCCGATGGATCTCTCCGCTCGCGCCGCGAAGATCTATTTCGGTGCGATAGATCAGCCGTCTCTCACTGCCAAGTGACTTTTCTCAAATGATTTAGCCGTACAGATTATGAAGTGTGAGATTGATCGCCAAAAAAAGGGGGGATCTCTCATGCTATTTCTCTCAATATCTCGGGGCCACCTCTTCGCTCCCCCCGCAAGTGCTCTCCCCTCTCAATTGGAGCATGATGACCTGGTTTGTTCCAATCTGGAACAAGCACGGGCTGAGAATCGTTCATTTCCAGCACCGGTGTCACAATGTTTGCTCTTTGTAGGGGGAATTTTCATGTCCAATTTGATGCACGCCCATCGCGAACTCTTTAAGAGATCACCTGATGAGCAGTTTGGCTCAGTCGACTCGCTGTTCACGCATTGCGAAGCCCAGCGAAACGTCTCGCGCGATGTCTGGCGACCGCCACAGGATGTGCGGCCGCGAACACAAGGCGACTCATTGATCCTGGGCGCAGGAGCCGATGGAGATTTATCGCTCAACGACTGGAGTTTCTCCCAACTCTGCCGGCTCGCACTCGTCTCAAAAGAAACTGTCAATCGTGTTGCACCGGACACAGCAAGCCGCATCCTCGTCGACACGATGCCGACAGGGTCAAAGCCGTTGCAAATGCTTGTCACAAACGACACGCTCAGGTCGATTCACGGGGTGGCTTACAGCCGCCTCTGGAATAACGAGTTGCTGGATGTCATTCGCCAGACCGGTAGCGAGTTCATCCCGCCTCCGCCAGCACGGAACGGCGGAACTGGTCTTTATTGCGGCGAACAGGACCTGTTTTGCTTTCTGATTGACCCGACAGGATGGATCGATGTCGGCTCGGAGGCATTCGCACCCGGTTTCTTCGTGTGGAATTCGGAAGTCGGGCGGAGGTCTCTCGGGATCTCGACCTTTTGGTTCCAAGCCGTGTGCTCCAACCATATCGTCTGGGACACAATGGAAGTCCTGGAATTCAAGCGGAAACACACGGGAAATATCTCAGAATCGCTCGGCGAAATTAAACGCATGATCGAAGACCTCGCCGCGAAACGGGATGCCCGTCGCGACGGATTCAACCGCACGATCATCAAGGCAATGGAAACGAGCCTCGGAAGCAACATGGATGAAGCGACGAAGTCGCTGCTCAAAGAGGGAATTCCAAAAGATGCTGTCACAAAGGCGTTGCAGTCACTCAATCGCGAAGGCAAGCCCTTCACGTTGTGGAACCTGGTCGACGCACTGACGCACGAGAATGTCAGCCTGTCCTATGCCGGCGATAGGCTGGAAGCCGATGTCAAGATTGCGAAATTGCTGACGCTGGCACTGTGATCCGATGCTCGTATCCGATTCTCAGCATCACCCCCAAACAGGATGTTTGGGGATTTTGCGAACGTCCAAGATTTGACGACGACATTTCTTTCTACGTAATCCAATCGCCATCGCCTGCAATCCATTCGATCTTGGAGTGATCAAGGGTTGTTTACTGGTTGAGTAGCCGCTTGAAAATACCTTTGAACCAGAGTCTGGCTGACGCCAAGCCGCATAGCAGGCAAATTGACGCCATTCTTCCCTTGTTGTGTGGTTCGATGGCAGTCGAAACAAAACTGTGAGTTTCTGGACGCTGGCATGGTTGGCGTGGATCCGGTCATAGCAACCCAATCTTGCGAAAATGTTTCAATTGTCGCGTTAGAGAGCTGTTTATCACCTCCGAGTATTTTCTTGCTGGGGTCAATTTCGTCAAGAAGTACGAAATCAACACCTTCCCGAAAATACGCCGGGTTGTTCAGCCACATCGCTCCCATTAAATTGTAATTCTTCAAAGCCGCCAACCTCGTTTTGGAGTCCCCGTCCTTGAGTTTTGGCAAAGCTGCGGCAATTCCATCGTGAACGCTTTGGTTCAACGTGTCGATTGTGCACGGTTCGTCATCATTGCCACGATGAAACTCCCGAAATACATCCGTGACAGGAGTTAAGGTTTGCGTCGCGTCTGTCAATTTTAATACGCCACTGTTGTTTTGATTACACTCATCCACGGTCTTGCCTTTACGGTACAAAGTAAAGTTGTTCATCTTATCAACCGGCATGGCACCCATAGGAAAGCCAGGTGGCATGGTCACATGGGTAGAATTCAATTCGGGCGCGTTGTC
>JAQGHT010001246.1 GCA_028291565.1 Planctomycetaceae bacterium
GCGCCGTAGCTTTCTGAAAACCGGAGCCGGCGCGGTGGTTGGCGGCAGCGTGCTGGCAGGAAATCTGGGACTTGTCTCGGGAGCGTTCGCGGGTGGCAGTGACGTTCTCAAGATTGGCCTGATTGGCTGCGGCGGACGTGGCAGCGGAGCCGCCGCGAATGCCTTGGAAGCTGATCCCAATGTCAAACTGGTCGCGATGGGCGATTTGTTTCCCGATCGACTCGCCGACAGTCTGCGAAATCTGCAGGGCAGTCAGTTCAAAGACCGAGTCGACGTGCCTCAGGATCGCCAGTTTTCTGGCTGGGACGCCTACAAGAAGGTATTGGAAACCGACATCGACGTGGTGTTGTTGACCACTCCGCCGCACTTCCGTCCGGAACACATTAAGGCGGCTGTGGCGGCTGGAAAACACATTTTCGCCGAAAAGCCGGTTGCCGTGGATGCCCCGGGAGTTCATTCGGTGATGGCGACCTGCGTCGAAGCCGCCAAGAAGAACCTGGCCGTCGTGTCGGGTTTGTGCTGGCGCTACGATCACGGCATGCGAGCCACTTTCCAACAGGTTTTAGGCGGAGCCGTGGGTGATATCGTAGCGATTCAGGCCACCTACAACACGAACACGCTCAAGCAATTCCCCCGCAAGGAAGGCTGGAGCGACATGGAATGGCAGCTGCGCAACTGGCAGCATTTCACCTGGGCTTCGGGTGACTTCAATGTCGAGCAGCACATTCATAGCCTCGACAAAGTGGCGTGGGCAATGAAAGACGAGACGCCCATCAAGGCCACGGGCACCGGCGGCCGGCAAGCCCGCCAAGGAGCCGAATCGGGACATGTGTTTGACCATTTCAGCGTGGTCTACGAATATGCCAATGGCGTCAAAGCCTTCTGTAATTGTCGTCAGATGGACGGCTGCTCGAATGATGTGTCTGACTTTGTGTTCGGTACAAAGGGCACCTGCGACGTCTTCAAGCACCGTGTGAAAGGTGAGAAAGACTGGAAATTCAGCGGCAGCAAGGGCAATATGTACGTCACGGAGCACGCCGAGATGCTGGCCTCGATCCGTGCCGGAAAGCCGATCAATAACGGCGAGTACATGTGCAAGAGCACGATGATGGCCATCATGGGCCGCATGTCAGCCTATACGGGCCAGACCTTGACATGGGAACAGGCTTTCAACTCCAAGGAAAACCTGACTCCGCACGCCTACGAATTCGGCCCGCTGGCCATGCCGTCCGTGGCGGTGCCCGGCTTGACGCCATTCGCGTAAAGTGACAAACAAAAGCGTGGCATGGACGTTGGGCCATGCCACGCTTTTTTATTGGAATGCGAGTAGTACGCGGCTTTGCAAAAGTCACGCTATGGATTTGGCCGAATCACCTGGCTGTCGTCGCTGTGATCAGGTTCTGATTCCGAAGATTCCATCGACGGCTGCGTGCCAAACGAGTCCAGCTCATCACTTTCGCTGGTACGTCGTGTTGGTCGTGATCTAACAATCGGCCGGGCATCTGATGTCCGCCGTGCACGCGGAGTGTCCATCGAATCTGTTTCCAATTCGGCGTCGCGGTCCACTTGCGGACTGCGCTCCAAGCGGGAATCCGTCTCCGGTCCGTCCTGTGGCGCGAGATTCCGCCGGCCCAGGCTGGACCTGCGGCTCAATTCGGGCTGCGGCTGGCGACTTCGGCGTGCCGGCAGAATCCGAGCTGATCGCGAATCCAGATTTGAAGCCTCTGCGTCATCCGGATTGGAAGTGGGTTTCGGATCGGAACTCAGCACCGCGGGCGCTGTGTCATCTTCTGTTTCATCCAGCGAATGGGGAACCAGCGGATGTTTCGCTGCGGCATTTCCGAATCGTGTACCGCTGAGCACAAGTTGCCGCAGCGATTGCTTCAACCCCTTCCTTTGGGACTGTTCCGGACCACTTACCATCACGATATCGTCGATCATATAATGATCGTTTTCTTTGGTCATTAAGACTCTGGCCCCATATTTGTCATCACCCAGGACCAGCAATGCACGATCAGTCGTCAATTGCACCTTTTTCAACGGCTCTTGCAAGAAGGGGGCGGGATCCGATTGAATCTTTGGCATGCGGTTCATGGACTGGAACACCAGTTTGTTGAATTCACGCGAGGCGTGGTCGCGTACCAGCCGCATGTCTCCGGTGTGCAGTCCCTTCGCAAAATTCCGCAAGGGGATCTGAACTTCCAGATTCATTTTCAGCGAATTCGGCCGATCCAGGGCCGGCAGCAGGACGTCGTCGACCAAGAGACGCCCGTTTTGATCTCGCAGGACATACGTCAGCGGCGTCGACCCCTGGTTGACCGTGACTTCGGTCAACGGCCCCTTAAATGCCGTGTCCAGAATCACAGGTCGAGCGGATTCGATCTGGTCCATCGACAGGTCGGCCAGATCGGCGAGTTCAATTCGGGACCAGACACGGTTCTGAAAATCGGTCGTCGATTGGAATCGCAGTGATTTGAGATCGGCATTCCCCAGGGCGTCCGCGAAGACCATCACCAAGGACTGGGATGAGAACATCGCGGAAAGGCGTTTTTCCTGGTTCGTGCTGATTTCATGCAGTGTCAGTTCGTCTACCAGATAGGGCTTGCCCGCGTCGGCGCTGGTTTCAATCGCCTTGCCCTCAATGTCCAACTCAATCGGGCCCTGAGACAACGTCAGGTGCACGATCTGGTCTTTCTGCCTGATCAGAACTTCCGCTCGCGTCAGCAGGACCTTGACGTCGTAATCTTCTTCTTCCGCTTGTTTGAATTGCAGTGGAACTTTTGATAGATCGGCGGGTTGCAGGACGGACCGGAAGAATCGAGTCTGGCTGGTTTTCTCCAATTCCGCCTTATTGTCAGTCTGATAAGCATTGCAGAAGCGAATGGCCGTGAGCAGCACCTGGGCCTGTTTGCGGACCGAGGAAATCGCGCCTTCCTCTTTCTTTGATTCCACCGCGATGTCGTCGGCCAGCCACTTATCGTTTTCGAACCGCATGGTCAGGGATAAGCCGCCGCCTTTGCGTTTGAGATTCACGAGTGCCGTGGTCGCATGGCCTTCGACTTCCGGTTTAATCGAATCTCGCTTGAGATCCGCGGCGACTTTCGCAGTGAATTTCTTCAGACTTTTGGACGGCAGCGGTTCGAGCGACCGGCTCAATTCGGTCGTGCTGGTGGCGAGAATCTGAGTCCGCTCACCCGCTTCCCACGCGTCCAGAAATTCCTGAATCGCCAGCAGCAAATCCATCTGCTCGGTGATGCTCTTGTTGACTTGCCCCGGTTTCAGATTCTTCTTGAATTCGACGTCATCAATAACCCATTTTTTCGCCTTGGTATCATAAATCAGATCAAAATACAGCTTACGTTCTTTTGGGCCGATTTTGACCAGCACTCTTTTTTCTTCGGCACTTTTCTCTTTGACTTCGACAATTTGCACTTTGCCGTCGGGGATGTTCAGCATCTTAAACGAGTCCATCGACTTCGAGTGCCGCAGCGCGGAGCCCTTGAAATCGGTGGATGTGATTTCCTTGAGATTCTCCATGTCGGACTTCTCGAGATCCGCGATGAACGACGAGATAATGCTCGATTCAGAACTGTGAGCCAGTTGAGTAAAGCCGTTGGACATGTTCAGACCGACTGACATACAGCCAGCCAGGCCTATTAGAGAGGCACCGCACAATAAGAATGACCAAAGTCTGCATTGCATGGCCGAGATCCTTGGGCGAAAAATAATCTTACCGCGCGTGGCGTCATCGCAGTGCGGAATGAGATTCCGAACCAGAATGTCACGGTGACGTTGGCTGATCAAAATGGAAAGTCGGGGAAATTTGCTGAGTGAATCAGCGTGGTGGCAGGCAGGTGTTTTTGTGCAACAGGAGTTGCAGGGATGGGATTGCCGCAGGTTATCCCAAATTCGATAGATTCAGTCAAGACAGGGTTTTTTGTGCTCAAGTTGAGATTCATGTTTTATACTGTTCGCGGCCACGAATGAGTCTTTTTCAATGCTGATCCCCGCGATTAAACGTCTCATCCTTAACCGTGCATGGTATAATTCAAAGCCCATAGGCAATTGAAAAAACTCCAAGAGGAATGCGCTCCATGTGTGATCTGCAGCAACACTCCAGTCAGCAACCGTCGCGACGCGGCTTTTTGCAATCTGCCGTTGCCGGTTCGATGCTGTTTTCCGGTCTGTTGTCGCAATTGATGGCAGAAGAGACTGCGGGTGCGCCCATCCGGAGCGACGACGAAGACCCATTTGCTCCGAAGCCGACCCATTTTCCCGCCAAGGCCAAGCGGGTCATTTTCCTCTTCATGAGTGGCGGCGTCTCGCACGTCGATTCGTTCGATCCCAAGCCCAAACTCACCACCGATCATGGGAAGCAAGTCACTCTCGATCATCCTGAGACCAAGAATCGTCCCGGTTATGAAAAGCTGTTCTTGAAGAAACCGCAGTGGGAATTCAAGCCCCGCGGAAAGTCCGGGATCGAAGTCAGCGAACTGTTTCCGCACATCGCCGAATGTGTGGACGACCTGGCCATCATCCGGTCGTGTCACGCCGATCACTCGAATCATTACAATGCCACACTGGGCATGCACACGGGCAGCTTCAACTTTGCCCGTCCCAGCATCGGAGCCTGGGCCAGTTATGGACTGGGAAGTTTGAATCAGAATCTCCCTACGTTCATGGTCATCGCACCCCATTCACCTTATGCCGGGGGGCAGGTCTGGGCTTCGGATTTCCTACCCGGCAGTCACCAGGGAACGCTGGTTGTGCCGGGGGCGGAACCCGTGCGCAACATTCATCGCCGGGTGGCGAATTCGAAGCTGCAGGAACGGGAACTCGCAGCATTGGCTGCGTTGAATCGTCGGCACCTGGCCGCTCATCATAATGACGCGGTTCTGGCAGCCCGGATCAAGACGTTCGAAACCGCCTTCGGTATGCAAAGCGAGGCACCCGAAGTCTTTGACCTGTCGAAAGAGACTGACGAAACGTTACAGCTCTACGGCTTGCCGCGCGGAAGTACTCAGGGCTTCGGTTGGCAATGTCTGGTCGCCCGGCGAATGATCGAGCACGGTGTGCGGTTTGTCGAATTGATCGATTCCGGCAGTTCGGGCAACTGGGATGCACACGGGGACATGATCAGCCAGCACGCCCCGCTGGCCAAGAACGTCGATCAGCCGATCGGGGCCTTGCTAAAAGATCTGAAGCGTCGCGGGCTGCTGGAAGACACGCTGGTTGTGTGGACTTCCGAATTCGGGCGGACTCCATTTAACAACAGTGCTGACGCCAAGGGTCGGGAACATCATCCCTGGGCTTTCACATCCTGGATGGCGGGTGCCGGAGTCAAGCCGGGAATCATTCACGGTGCCACTGACGAATACGGTATCCAAGTCGCCGAGAACGGCGTCCATGTGCATGATCTGCACGCCACGATTCTGCACCTGCTGGGCTTGGATCACACACGTTTGACCTACCGCCATGCAGGTCGCGATTTTCGCCTGACCGATGTGCACGGCAATGTTGTCCGGCCCATCTTGACGTAGAAGCAAACAAAAAACTTCTCCCCGGCCTTCGCACTCCGGAGATCGTTCAATTTTGGCAGGATTGCCTGACAATGAATTGCGGCGACTGAATAAGACTAATGGGACGTAGACTAATGGGACGCATCAGTCAAAAAAAGTCCGATGCGTCCCATAAGTCTCATTCCGCACAAGCCAGAGGCTTATGCTACGACAAAGCTGGATGACCCCTCCAAGGAGGGATGGACATTCGCGATGACGCGACTGTCAAATCGTATAATCGCAGAATCTATCCCGCCTTTTGGGTAGTCGGAGTCGGTCCCGGTTTGGCGGCCGCGACAGCTCCCACCAAAGGTAGCTTCAGCGTGAAGGTTGTTCCTTTTCCGACAGTGCTCTCGACTCGAATCCGCCCCTGATGGGATTCAATCACATCACGACAGAGAGCCAGTCCCAATCCCGTGCCGCCTTGTCCTTGAGAGTCCGCGCTCTTGGTGGTGAAGAAGCGTTCGAAGATTTTCTTGAGATTCTCGGCGGGAATTCCCGTCCCGGAGTCTTTCACCGCGATCTCTGCCCAGCCTTCTTCGCGATTGGACTTGACCGTGATCGTCAGCCGGCCCCCTTCTTTCATGGCCTGTCGGGCATTGATGATCAGGTTCAAGACCACTTGCTGCAGTTGGCCGACGTTAATGACCGCCCGAGGCTCGCCCTGGACAATCACTTCGACTTTGACGCGGTTGACTTCCAGGTCTTTTTCGACAAGCAGCAAGACTTCATCGACCAGCTGCGCCAGATTGATCTCGTCGCGCCGTTCAGACTTATTCCGTGCGTAGGCCAGCATGCCCGTGGTAATGCGGCTGGCGCGTTGTGCGGCTGCCAGAATCTTGTTGAACGCCTTGTCGCGCTGCTCATCATCCTTGTGCCGCAGCCCCAGTTTGGCGTAGTTGATCACCGTCGTTAGAATGTTATTGAATTCGTGGGTGATCGACGCCGCCAGGGCCCCAACCGTACTGAGTTTTTGAGACTCCATGAGCTGGGACTGCAACTCGGCGATCTGTTTCTCCAGCGTGGCCAGCGTTCCGTCGCTCATCCGTGATGTCCTTTTGAAATGTTTTGGAGCGTTTTTAACTGTTCGCGGCGACGAATGAGTCTTTTTCAAAACTGATCCCCGCGATCAAACGTCTCATTCTCAACCGTGCGTGGTATAACTGCGAGAATGAGACCTCAGTGCGAACCCCGCTGTCCCAAGTTGAGGGAATGCTGAGGAAAACCCGTGCTGCAGGTGCTCGTACTCATTGAGTCTTAACACGAGATCGTTTCTTTCCTATCGGACTTGGCTCGGTAGGACTTCAAAGTGCTTCTCAGATGTCTGAGTCCAGTCAAATGGGGAAGAATGTCTGTAAAATGGGCGATGTTAAACAGGGGTGGCTGCGTGATTTGCAGAAAACGTGCCCAGGAGTGTGACGCACATCAGATCTTGCAATGTCACTCAATGTCTCCCATTTTAACCAAATTTCGATTGCGAGGAAAATCATCATGGGAATAGCGAGTCCAATCCCTGACGGCTACGCAGGTGCGATTCCTTATCTGACGGTTCATGATGGAGTTCGGGCGCTGGAGTTCTATCAACAGGCGTTTGGTGCCGTCGAAATTATGCGGATGGCGGATCCGAAAGGCCGGATTGGGCATGCGGAGTTCAAGATCGGCAACCAAATCATCATGTTGTCGGATGAACACCCCGAAATGGGAGTTGTCAGCCCCAAAACTCTGGGGGGAACTCCGTGTGCTCTGATGTTCTATTTTCAAGATGTCGATGCGGTCGTGGAACAAGCCGTGGCTGCCGGAGCCAAAATCGTAAGGCCTGTTGCAAATCAGTTTTATGGAGATCGATCAGGTAAGTTGGAGGACCCGTTTGGGCACATCTGGTGGGTTGCGACGCATATCGAAGACGTCTCGCCAGAGGAAATGCAGCGTCGGGCCGCAGCCTTATACGGGGCCTAAATCGCTCAAACCCCTCTGTGCCGAACGGTATGGAGTCTGAATCTTTCAGGGATTTGAATTAATGCAACTGCAGCGAATCATCATTTTACTGGTCATTCTGGTCGTAATTCCGAGTGACGAACCAATCAGGGCTGCCGATGCGCAATATGTCCCTTCGGCCCAGCGGGGCTATGAACTTCTGACGTCCAAAGCTTTCTTGCCGGCCGATTTTGACCAACAGGTTTTCGAGGACCTCTGGAAGACTTGGCCCAAAGATCTGCGTGACCTGGCTCAGAAGGCGACTCCGGAAGAGCGGCGGCGGATGACATTTTCCAGGTATGGACTGATCGAATCTCCGGATCATCCCGGTACGGGAACCGCCTGGGGACATCTGCCGAACGGGCAGGGTGGTTGGGTCATGAACTGCCTCTCCTGCCATGGCGGTAAAGTGGCTGGCAAGGCTATTGCCGGCCTGCCGAATTCTCATTTTGGATTGGAGACACTGACGGAGGACGTCCGCGCGACGAAGATTCGGCAGGGCAAGAAGCTGGGGCACATGGATCTGGCCCAATTAGGAATGCCGTTGGGTTCGACGCATGGCACCACGAATTCCGTGATGTTTGGCGTAGCACTGGAAGCCTTACGCGACGCCGACATGAAGGTCTATCGCAACCGGCTGCCACCCCCCATGCAGCATCATGATCTGGACGCTCCACCGTTCTGGAATGTGAAGCGAAAGTCGCGGCTCTATTACGATGGTCTGGTGAAAAAGGGGCATCGGCCGATCATTCAATTCGTGCTGTTGCCGAAGAATGATGAGAAGGTGCTGGCATCCTGGGAGAACGATTTTCGCGACATTCTGGCTTGGATTGAATCACTCGAAGCCCCAAAGTATCCGTGGGAAATCGATGCGGCGCTGGCGGACTCCGGTCAGAAAGTTTTCAACCGGCAGTGCGCCTTATGTCATGGAACTTATGGTGCAAACGAGCATTATCCGGAAAAGATCATCGCTCTGGATCGTCTGGGGACCGATCCAGTGCGTCTGACGTCACTGACGGCCGAGTACCGCAAGGAATTTCAGCACAGCTGGCTGGCGAACTACGACACGACCGATCCCGTCTGGTTGCCCAAGGGGTATGTCGCCCCGCCACTGAACGGAATCTGGGCGTCCGGGCCCTATCTGCATAACGGATCGGTCCCCACGTTGTGGCACGTTCTGCATCCAGACCAACGTCCGAAAGTCTGGAAGCGAACAGAAGATGGTTATGACCGCGAAAAGCTTGGGTTGGAAATCATCACGCATGATTCACTTCCCGATGGCGTTACCGGGGCCGATCGACGGTATTATTTCGATACGTCACGTCCCGGTAAAAGCGCAGCCGGACACCGTTTTCCGGATGAATTGACGGAAGAGGAAAAACGAGCGATCCTCGAGTATTTAAAGACGCTGTAATTCCAGTCGGCGAGTTTCTCGAAGGCCGTAGTTTTGAAGTAGGACAGGTTTTCAACCTGTCAGTTTCTCAAGCAGGACAGCAATGCCGTGACGGATTTCTGTAGCCAATCTCGCCAGAGATTGGGGCGGTTCGCTCCGTTCTGGATCCGATACCCAAGGTTTGGCAACCTTGGGTACGGGGAAATCAGCGTCTCGAGATTCCGCATGGCGTTACTCGGACAGGTTGGAAACCTGTCCTACGGCAAGACTAAAATCTTGCCGGACAACGTGCCTTGCTTCTCGAGTGTGTTTTGCTCCTGAAACGCGTGGGCCGTGGCGGCTTCGGACAGAGGAAATGTCTTACCGACCTGCGGCATCCATTTGCCTTGTTCGAACAGCGAATTGAGATCCGTGGCGCATTCACGCTGTTCGGCTGGTGAGGCATTGAACATTGCGAAGCCACACAAACGCAGGTCCTTGACATAGAAGGGCCCCACCGGGAACTGCGGCCGAGCTGCCCGGCCAGCCATCAGGATGATTCGGCCACGCGACGCCATCAGGCCGACGGTCCGGTCAAATGTCGGTTCCCGCTGTGTTTCAAACCAGACATGAATCCCACCGTGTTGTTTTGTGAATGCCTGGATCTGAGCATCCATGTCTTCGGAATGGTAATCAATCGCCAGGTCGGCCCCCAAATTCCGGCAGATTGCCTGCTTGGCCGCGGATCCCACGGTAGCAATGACCTTGGCGCCAGCGGCCTTCGCCAATTGCACGACGGCCGATCCAACACCGCCAGTCCCGCCATTCACAAACACGACTTCGTCTGCCTTCAGGCCAGCATTCAGATGCAAACCCAGATGTGCCGTAATTCCCACCAAAGCTCCGGCAGCCGCTAACTCATCTGATTGAGATGCAGGAGTCGGATAGAGCCATTTCTCATCCATGGCCGCGAATTCCGCCAAAGTTCCCCGGCGGCCAAACAGACTTTGATTGCTGCACCAGACGCGGTCGCCGACCTTGAACCGGGACGCGTCCGGCCCCAAAGCGGTGACTGTTCCCGCCATATCACAACCGGGGATATAAGGAAACTGGGTGGCCATCGCGATAATACCGCCGCGAATGTACGTATCAATGGGGTTTACCGCCGAGGCGCCGACTTTCACCAGGACTTCACCTTGTCCGGGTACCGGAGTTGGAATTTCACCGACTTGGATGACAGACGGGGCCCCCGTTTGTTGAATGAAAGCGGCACGCATTGCTGATTACTCCTGAAACGTCTGCGGTTACGGCAATTAATTGATTGAAGCGGACCCTACCAGCAGGTCTGAGCCGGGGCAGGCCCCCCTTTGGATCCCTGGAGACGGAATGTGTTGCCGACGCGAATTGTCGCATTCCATTCTGCTTTGAGTCTGCGACACTCTAATAAATCCCGGCTTTCTCGGATAGACTTGTGGAATTAAAGGCCGTAAAATCGACAATGGTCAGGATCCCATTTTTACCCCACCGGGCTCGCCGGTCTTCAGGTAACTTCGCGTTTCTCCAACGCAAATTCCGACCGGTGAACAGCAAGCACATTCGCGGCAGCGAGGCTGCCAAAGCGGATTCGTTTTTCAGTCAACTCGTGGCAATGTCAAGATTCCCGTGGAGAGTGCGATGAGTAATCCAGGTAACGACAAACGGATGGTTTGGATGCTGTTGGGCTTGGTGGCTGGCCTTGGCATTGCGACGCTTTGGCCCCACGAACAGGTTAAGGCTTCGGCAACGGATCGTGATGCACAATTCGCCATGTCGACCTGCTCAATCTCGGCCATCGGCAATCAGGAAGCGATCTTCGTGCTCGACTTCTTGACAGGCAGTCTGAAGGGAGCGATCCTGGGGTCAGGCGGCGATTTTACGCATTTCTTCTTCCGCGATTTGCCAGTTGATTTCAAACTGGATCCCAAGAAGGAAGCGCATTACTGCCTGGTGACCGGCGGAGTTCAACTGCAGGGCGACGCGACGGTGCCTCCGGCGCCCAGTATTGTTTATATCGGTGAGCTGACGACCGGCCGCATCATTGCCTACAGTTTTGGTTATCGTGATGGCACGGTTTCGGACCGGCCAGTGGCCCTGTTGCCGATCGCCACATTCCCCTTCCGCCAGCCAGATCCAGGTGCGAATTAGGGCGAATGCCCAAAGCAACTGGCGCAGAAATGTCGCATTGAATACGTGCCGCGTTAACGCGAAGAATTGGAGACTATTCGCTGAACCCCCGCCACCCCGCTCGCCGGGGTGGTTCCACGGCCTTTGCACTACTTCGCAACGGGAATTCCCTGGAAGAGGAGTAGTGCAGAGGCCGTGGAACCACCGGGGCAAGCCCGGTGGCGGAGGATCCGCAAAAAGTGTCTAGAATTGGGTTGTAATCCTACGCCAATTCTCCTTTTGGTATTCTCGACATCAGCCGCCGGGTGCAAGTACCCGGCGGCTGATGTCAATATTGGGGTGAGTGGATCGGCCGGACAGCAGCTCCAAAAATAGCTTTTGATCTGCCAACCGTCGCCCTGCAATCGAATTCACAACCGGGATATCCAATGCAACTGATCGACACGATCAAGCCGGCCGTAACCATCGCATTCACGGAAGGCCCGGCTGCCGCTGCCGATGGTTCCGTGTATTTCACGGATATCATCAATAATCGGAT
>JAQGHT010001257.1 GCA_028291565.1 Planctomycetaceae bacterium
AAACGCAAGGCGACCGCGCCCGTGCCCGCGGTTTCCACGATACAGCCTTGTTTCGTCAGAATGTCGAAGGCCAGCCGTCGGATATAATCTTCACTGTCCACGACCAGGATATGCTTTCCCTTTAGAATTGGTCTCGCGACGTTCTGAGAATTGTTCGTCCCGTCTGCTTCGGGAGCCAGCTGTTCGCGAACATTCTGTATCAGCTGTTTGATGTCGCCCGTGTGCCGTCCGATCAACCGCAGCCGATCCGCGACGTCTGTTCCCTGATCGTTCAATTGGTATGTCAAGAACGCCAATTCATTCAGGACTTCTTCAATCGGACGAGCCACTTCACGCAAGACACGCAGAATACTCGTATTGGCCGTTTCCGCGTTCTGGGCCTTGAGCAGTTCCAGCAGATTGATGGCATGAGCGACTTCGACTGCGAACAACTCCAGGAACTGACAGTCCTGCTGGCCAAATGCGTTGAGAAATGTACTTTCAACGTTAAATGTCCCCAGAACTCGATCATGCCAGATTAAGGGCACGGTGAGCGAACTCTTCGCACCTTCCGCTCCGGGTAAGTATAATGGGTCGGCCGAAACGTCCGGGATCAGATAGCTTTCGCCCTTGAAGGCGACATAACCCGTGACGCCGTTTCCTTCGGGGCGCGCGAAGAGCTCACGGACCGCCGCGTCCGGGCGCATGCCGACCACTAATAACGAGATCAAACGGCCGGTCGCCGGTTCGATCAGGCGGATTTCCAGATTCTCAAAATGGAGGACCTTTCGAGTCTCCGCGATGATCCGCGCCTTCAGGTATTCGATCCGCTCTTCGAACGACATTTCCTTGATGGCCTGCGTGGACAGATCGCTCAACAACTGTCCCGCTTCATGCACAGCACGTACTTTTTGCTGCTCCAGAATACTGGCGGTAATGTCTCGGACCATCACGAGCAGCAGCTTGGGCAGCTCGGTTTCTCGCAAGAAGACCGGAGTGACACGGAGTGACAGGAACTTGTTGTTGAGATGCAGCCGGGTGTAGGCCATCTGCCGGGTTCCCAAGGCGGCATGAAATGGCGAGAATTCCGGCCCCACGATTTCCGGCATGCCGAAAGCTTCGTAGAACTGATTATCCGCCAGGGATGTGGTTCCCGGTTTCGTCAGTTTTTCAAAGCGCGAGTTTCTCCACAGAATTCTTAATTCCGTGTCCAGAACAGCCAGGCCCTCTGGAAACTGCGACAAGACCGCGGGGCCTTCCAGCAGCAAGGCCGCCAACTGCGGATCGGCCGCTTGTTGACCTAACAGGCACAATCCCGAGACGGAATGGTGCCCCAAAATCTCAATCGCGTCTTCCAGATCGGTTGCGCGAAGAATGTCGGCCTGCGCTTCAAGCGATTGTGAGAGCACCTCGGCTTCATGCAGGCTGCCACCCACCACCAACAGCGTCATGTCCTTGGCCACGATACGTTTGTCCCTCGCCAGCTGTTCAGATGAAATATCCCGACCGTGTGTCACTGCTCAATCGCTTGTAACCGACAGGTGGTGCAGCGTCAATCTTGCTTCACGGGAACTCGGTCGCGGTCTGGAAAAGTGACGGTCACATCCAGCCGAAACGAGTTAGCGTCCGGTTCCGTTGAGTTCGACGACGTTATCCCCTGGGATGACATTTGGCATGAATGGCCTTCAGCCGGCTGTGTTCCACATGGGTATAGATTTGGGTCGTCGCGATACTCGCGTGCCCCAGAAGCTCTTGAAGGGCCCGAATCTCCGCGCCTCCGGCCAGCATGTGCGTGGCGAAACTGTGCCTTAACGTGTGCGGACTTACCTGGTCGCTGGCGCCAATGCGTTGAGCATATTTTTTGACGAGTCCCCAGAGCATGACCCGCGTCAACCCCCGCCCAGTCCGCGAAACCAGCAAATGCTCGGTGTCCCGCTTGAACACCAGCTCGGGTCGCTCTTGAGAAAGATACTTTTCCAGCGCGGAAATCGCGACCGGATTCAATGAGACCAGGCGCTCCTTATTGCCTTTGCCCACGCAGCGGCAAAAATTCTCCGCCAAATGAACGTCACGCAGCTTCAAATCGGCAATCTCAGAAACACGGCATCCCGTCGCATACAACAAACCAAGGAATGCTCGATCACGTAATGGGAAACGATCTTCCGCTGAAGGCGCTGCCAGCAGGCGATTGACCATCTCCGGACTGAGTACGTGCGGCAGGTGCAGCCACAGCTTGGGCGAATTCAGCAACTCGACCACGCTCTCGAGTAACACGCCCTCCAGCACGAGATATCGAAAAAACATCTTCAGCGAGACTAGATGCCGGGCAATGCTCGACGCTTTCAGACCTCGGTCATGCAAATGTTGCAGGTATTCTCCCAGGAATACCAGATCAACGCGTTGCAGCGGGATGGGATGGGTCGTTTCCATCCACGCGAGGAACTGCTCCAGATCGCCGCGATAGGCCTTTCGCGAGTTTTCCGCCATCCCGCATTCCGCTTCCAGGTAATGCAAAAATGGCGCCAGGAATTCTCCGGAATTTGGCTTGGGACTGGCGACAGTTTGTTCGGACGAAACCGGTTTACGTCGTGGTGGCATCAAACGTCCTCAAGACGAAAACTGTCGGTAGTGCGGCTGATCTCAAGATTCAACTCTTGCCGAAGTTCTGACTTCCTGCTCGGAACGTCAAAACTTGGGAGGAAATTGAGAGCCAGCCTGCACTGATAATGATATCCAGACCTGCTTCAAGAGAATCGGCAAAGTTGAAAACCCGGCGTGAATAACAGATTTGAAGTTCCGGCCGTGGCCAATCTCGCCAAAGACCCGTAGCCAATCTCGTGAGAGATTGGGGCGGTTCGATTCAATTTGGCTCCTATGCCCAAGGTTTGGCAACTTTGGCTACTTGTCAGTCAGCATCCCCAATTCAGGAAAGGCCAGATTGAAGGTACATATACGACCCAAAGTGACGCATTTTGCTCTGGCAAAAACAACCACGTTTTTCACACTGATGCATTTTGCTGCACCCAGAAACTGCCCGAGAAAAAGGCAAAGCCCTGCGAAAACGTCGTATCTCTAATCGCATCAATTAGTTGAGAATAAATCTCAGCATTTTCATTATTCAGGCACACAACATGCTAATAAATTCCTTCGCAATCACGATGGTGAGCGTTGGCCCGCACTAGCTGTCGTGATGCAAGATGCGTTCGGATTGGCATTATTGCTGCTCCGAACGCTTTCTTTTTTCTTTGTTATTCGGCCCATGCGGCTTTCAGCTTGGCCAAAGTGTGCCCGGATGACACACCACCCGACTGCCAGTCGAATCGGCGGAGACAATCACTCTCTACAGAAATTCGGATTGTCAGCCTGTCAGCAGGCAAGACCTCGATCACTCGGTCGCCCCATTCGATGATGCAGACGCCCTGAGCCGCGAGATACTCGTCGAAACCCAGTTCTAAGAATTCGTCAACGCTGCGCAAGCGATACGTGTCAAAATGAAACACGGGCAAGCGTCCTGAATACTCTTGAATTAACGCAAATGTCGGGCTGTTGACCAGCTTGCGTTCAATCCCCAGTCCCATCGCAATCCCCTGCGTGAAGTGAGTCTTCCCCGCACCAAGATTTCCTGAAAGCGCCAACACGGTCCCCGGTGTGACGAGCTGCCCAAGAATCTGTCCCAGCTTCAAAGTCTGGTCGACACTGTCCGTCCGATTCACCCATCGTCCATCACTATCGGAGTCTCCGCCCGACAATGCATTTGCCTCTGCAGAAGTCGAATCCATCGCCCGCTAGCTCACAATCAGAATGGAAACGCCCCGAAACCTCGTGAGAGGTCGGGGCGTCGGAAATATTGCAACGAGTGCGGTTTAACTTGGGGACTGCCGCCAGAAACCGCAAAATCCCCGATCAAACCGGTCAAACCGTCGGCACACTCAATGTGAGCACCTTTCCAGGTATTCACCGCAAATATTGGAAATTACTTGCGAAACGTCCCCAGAAAAGCGCTGCGTCCGCCGTTCAAATCCCAGGTGCTTGTCAGGCCTTCACCTTCAAAGCTCGCTTTCAAGGCATAAGCCGGTTGCGAGTTCGAAATCTTCGTTAAAGGGGGATAAAACACGGCTTCGTTCGTGCACACACAATCCTTTTTCGACATGGCTCGAGTTTCAATCTTGGCGACTTTGCCCGCCACCAAGTGACCGTGTCCGGCCAGATGATCGTTGATCAAAGTAATCGGAACGCTGTCGACGCGGACCACTTTGTCCGACAATTTCGGCGTGGATTCTTTCACGAAGGCTACCAGCGCATCACGTTGTTCGGAACTGGCATTCGAATCGACGAGAATGACCGAGGTGACCGGATAGGGATTCACGGCGAATGAGGGATTGAATCCCAGCGTATCCTGCGCATTCATGACCAGAACCACGCCCAGGCCAGTGAGATCGACATCATTCCAACTCCCCTTGTCGACCTTCCAGGCCATCAATGCCTCGCGGCCCGCCTGGCCGATCTGCCCGTTGGCGAAACAGGGACCGGTATATACGTCGCATGTTCGCGACTCGATGTATTCACCGGAGATTTGGCTCGCGTGAAGCGTATTCCCGGCACACAAGACCAACAGACCCAAACCATAGACCAGCGATCGGCGCATGGACAGACTCTCCCTTGATGGTGCCTGGCAATCCAACAGGATTGGCACGAGCACTTGACGATTTCCGCAACACAAGAAATTTTCGCACGGCTGGTGGGATCGGTCAAGCGCGATTCAAAGCGGGGACATCAAATTCGCCGGCGAAGAATCGGCTCGAGTTCTTCGACGAAATCGTTAGCGTCCTTGAATTCGCGATAGACCGACGCAAAGCGGACATAAGCCACCTGGTCGACCACAGAGAGCCGATCGCAGACTTGCTCACCAATATATCGCGACGGAACTTCACGATCGAAATTCTGATAGACATCGGCCTCGACAGTTGCGAGAACCAGTTCGATTTGTTCGGCGCTGATGGGACGTTTGTAGCAGGCCTTTTCGAGACCCTTGCGAATTCGTTCGCGGTCGAAAGGGACCCGGGTTCCATCTTTTTTGATGACTTTGATCGGAGATTCTTCGATCGTCTCGTAGGTCGTATAGCGGCGTCCGCACTTCAAGCATTCACGGCGCCGGCGAATGACAAAATCTTCGCTGGTACGAGTTTCGATGACTTTGGTATCATCGTGTCGGCAAAATGGACATTTCATGGTGGCGGTCTCCCTATTCCTTTTGGGAGTTCCTCTTCAGCATCAGCGGTAAGAGAATTATACTGTTCGCGGTGACGAATGAGTTGTTTGTCAATATTTACCCCCGCATTCGAAACATCTCATTTCTGCCCGCGTACGGTATATACTGTTCGCGGCCACGAATGAGTCTATTTCAAAACTGATCCCCGCGATAAAACGTCTCATTCTCAACCGTGCGCGGTATATGCCGGGCCGTGGGTGCCGCGAAGCAACCCGAGCAACCCCAATTAACTCCATGACTAAGAGGCGCCCGTCAGATCAGACTACATTCGAGACTTGAACTTGACTAGTCAAAAAAAAGAATTCTCGCAAAAACAACCGGTTGCAAGAACGCTGACGACATGGTTTTCGCGAAAGATTCACGGTATCAGGACATTGGATTCGCGCTGAATTGCGAAAATGGGCTCGCTAGCCCGATCCTTCAAACTCTCCGTAAGTCGGGGGTCAGGTGGTTCAAAGTTCATTTTTCACCTCAGAAAGTCTCGCAAGATGAGTAATCAGCGGCATGGCGAAAAATGAACTTTGAACCACCTGACCCCTGGCTTTGGGACTCCCGAAGTTTTCCATCACTCCCCCTGACACTTTGGAGGAAACAGCCGGCAATCGCCTCGACAGATGCGGCCTAACAGGCTTATTTTCTGAACTGCAATTTCATGCGGATGCGTTCCGACTCTTTGGCGTCGCTGACGCGCGATTCCCGCTCATAGAACTCGCGTGCGTTGATGTTCTGGACACACATTAACGCCCGATAGTGCGACCAGGTGAGCCGAGCTGAGAATCCCTGTCGAGATTCGCTACCCGAAGGGTAGCGTTTTGTAACATGAGTCAGATTCTCCACCCGTCGGGTCGAGGATCTCTATACGGGTCGAAAACACCTAAAAAATTGCCAAAAGTACCAAAGGTTGGTTCTCGAAAACCCTCTGCCGTACTCCGCTCATTGTGTTACTTCCCATTCATCGGGAACCTGTTGGATAATTTCCCTCAGGACTGCCGCCTCGATCGTCCTCAACTGCGAGACGAACCGAATGGCAGCGTTCCGGTTCAGAAAGTCTTTGACCTCCGGGAACCGTCCGAACGTCCTGAATTATATCGACTTGGGCCAGTCTGTGCGTCCATTCGCCTGGATGGCGTTGATGAAACAGTACTGGTCCGGGTGCCACTGACTTTGCCAGTACAGCGGAGCACGTCAAAACAAAGAGTTGCGTCCCCTTTTACTCACTCTCCAATTCAGTACGAGCCGGTTTTACAAAAGTTGAATGTCCCCTTTTATTCGCCATTTCCAGCTCTAGGTCACACTCGGCCGTAAGATGGACTTCCAGTCCGTCATCCTTATTGACAGCCAATTTGCCGGCCTAAGTCGCACTTGACGGACCAGAGGTCCATCCTACGTCAGCTGAACCTCTGTGTTTAGACGAGGTGGTGGTGCAATCTGGTTTGTTTTCAGAATCGAAAATGGGTATTCGAGAGTCTTCTTCGTTACAGCACATACGGACGGGTACGTAGACGCCCTTACGCTGAATCAATGAGGTTTGTCCACAGAACGTCAACAAGTTTAAAGAGCAAAAATGTCGA
>JAQGHT010001263.1 GCA_028291565.1 Planctomycetaceae bacterium
GCCAGAAGATCCCCCATCGCTGGCCAGATTGTGCCACCAGCGGCTTTGTTTGGTTGTGGATCGTGGGCGACTCGCCACGTCTTTTTCAATACGTCATAAGCGACGACACGGCCCTGCGGTTCGGCCACTTTCTCCAATTCGTCATTGGCTCCATCAGCGTAAGATTGGCCAGCGATAATAAAGACTTCGCCAACGCCAATTGGTTCCACCTGCGCGGTTGCCTTGGTCTCTCCAGCGACTCGCTGGCGAATTTCCAGCCGATACCAGCCGCCTGCCGGAATACGCACGTTTCCAGCCACTGAATTGGCATCTCGCACAGGTTTGTACGGTGTCCAATCGACCGCCTTGCCGAATGCGTCATTCAATAATGCGGTGCGATACTCAAAGGTTTCGCCCTGGATCGCGGGGAACTCGCCCTTGGTGAGGACGGCAGCGGAGCCCAGTTGAGGACCACCTTGAGCATGTTCATGAGCGTTTAACGGCTGAAAGTCCACCCGCTGAGTCACTTGGTAGGGAATTGGCTCCTGTAACATCGAAGCTTGCGGTTGAAATCCCAAAAATAACAAAATCAATGAGGCGAAGAGACTTGACGGTGTCATCAAGATTGGTCCTTGCGAAGGCGAATTGGAAAAGTGGGACAGGACATTGGAATTGCGAAACGGATTGTGCCAGAATACCGTTGAATTTCCAATCGCGTCGCTTCCTCCTCGTGTGGTTTGCTAAACGTCGGGGATGCTCACGGCACGAGATTTCATTGTTAGAATCTCTGATGAGATTGGCGACTCTTCGTTGTTAGATTTGTATTTTGAATGTCAGCAAACCCTCTTTCCCGGAGCCTGTAGTGCCCCTTGACTTGAATACGATTCATCACGCAGACTGCATCGCGTCCATGAACAATTTGAAGGAGGGCTCCGTCGATTTGGTGTTTGCCGATCCGCCGTTCAATATTGGCTATGAATACGACGTTTATAACGACAAATTGGAGCGGCAGAATTACCTGGAGTGGTCTCGGAACTGGATTTCGGCTGTGCAGCGAGTGCTGAAACCGGATGGAACTTTCTGGTTGGCGATTGGCGATGAATATGCCGCCGAATTGAAAATCGCGAGTCAGGACGTTGGCTTTCAGTGCCGCAGTTGGGTGATCTGGTATTACACTTTCGGCGTCAATTGCAAAGCGAAGTTCAGCCGGTCGCACGCGCACCTGTTTCACTTCGTCAAGGATCCACTGAATTTCACATTCAACGATATGGAGATTCGAGTACCTTCGGCGCGGCAGCTGGTTTACAACGACAAACGGGCAGATTCGAAGGGACGCTTGCCGGACGACACCTGGATTCTCCGGCCACAGGATCTGCCGCAGGGGTTCCAGCCGACCGACGATACCTGGTATTTCCCACGTGTGGCAGGAACATTCAAGGAGCGCGCGGGATTTCACGGATGCCAGATGCCCGAACAGCTTCTGGGGCGGATCATCCGCTGTTGTTCGAATCCTGGGGAACTCGTGCTGGATCCATTTTCAGGGAGTGCGACGACTCTCGCCGTTGCGAAGAAGCTGGGCCGAAAGTTTTTGGGATTTGACTTGTCAGAGGAATACATCGAACGTGGTCGGGCGAGATTGAGCCTGATTTCCGTAGGACAAGTCCTGGACGGGGCTCCAGAACCTACCGTGAGTGCTCCCGCGACTCCGGAAAACCAGAACGGCAAGAAGTCGAAGGAGCCAAACCTCGTAAAGCGAAAAAAGGTGGATAAGACAGAGCAAGCCCGTGGACTTCCTCTGTCTTTTGACGACAGTCCGCCGACCTGAATCTGGGCTCGTTGGCCGTTCCCGAGCGATCGTGTGATGCGTTTTGTCGCGAATCACGTGAGAGGATTGATCGCCAAATTGGAAGCAACATCGAGATAGATTTTCTCCTCAATGCCGCAGAGGATTGGGACTGCTGACTCAATCCCCCTGCCAAAAATCTTCCAAGGTCTGGCGACCTTGGTTACCTGACGTTTCAGTTCGAAATTCGTAGACATCCACTTCGCGGATTTACCATCCGCCTGACGCCGGTTGCTCGCCTATCGATCAACCTCGATCAATTGGGCTGCCTTACCAGCGGGAATGGGATCCTCGTACGGTAGTGCTTTCAAGAATTCGACAAGGTCGTCGACTTGGCTGTCGCTCAATTGACTTGTCTTGCCGTGCTTGTCTTGGGGATTGTTCTTCCGCAGCACGTCTTTCAAGGTCTTCGCCTCTCCGTGATGGAGATACGGGGCTGTGCGGTAGATGCCCAGCAGCGTTGGCGTGTCATACTTCGGTCCCATCTTCTCGTGCTTGTCCGACTCTCCCGTGCCGACATCGTGTAGCATATAGGGTTGGACTGGTTTGGAATCGGTGAGGTAGGGGCCTGAATGGCAGCTGGCACATTGGGTTTCGCTGGAGAAAAAGATTTCTTTGCCGCGCTTGGCCGCGTCACTCAAGCCTTGTTTCGCGTAGGGACTGCGTGGCACCGGATGAGCGTTGGAGTAGACAGCGAGCGCATCCAGGGCTTTCGACAAGCCTTTGTTCGGTTTATCCAGAGCTTCTCGAACTGCGCCACGAATGAGGCCTCGGCCCTGCATCAACTGACCACGTATTGTGTGTTCGAAATCTTGAGTTTCATCGCGATCAGCCGACCAGTGCAGGGGATGCGTCCACGCCATGCCGTACAGAGCTGTCGTGTTTCGAAGGCCTTCCGGATTCAGCCAGGTACGACCGTCCGAGTCGCCATCCGGGTGGCAACTAGAACAGGAAATCCAACGCCGCCCAACCATCGGTTCCAACGCGGTGTAAAACAGGATTTTACCCAACAGTTTTTCTTCACCCAGCGGATTCTTGCAGACTTCCACTTTGGAGACCTGGCGGAGTGAATCGGCGTCGAAACCGACTACTTCGAAGTCAAGTGTATTGTACACATAGAATTTGCTCCCATCCGGGGAGAACCGTACGGCACGCGGATTGTGGCCGAGTTTCACGACTCGACGAAAGATCAGTTCCCGATAGTCGTCGTCCACAACGTTGCAGACATACATGTCGTCGGTGCCAGCAAATACTGCACACAGGGTCTTGCCGTCAGGGGAGATTGCCGTCTCCCAGGGGTTGGCGACGACGAAAATGCTGTTAAACGCATCCATTGGCATCGTCGTTCGTCGACGGCCTTCTCCAGCCGTCGTGGAAAGCACCGACACGAACGGGACGACGGAACCCTCGCCGCGATTGACATTCACGCGCGAGCGGATATGCGGCATGTAGGCCTTGGCTCGAGTGGGGTGCAGCGTGATTTGACGGGCCAGGTTGTCGCTGCTATTTGCGACCCAACGATCGACTTCCTGACCATCAACCAGAGAAATTGCACGCACGACACAGGTCAGGTATTCCGTTACGTAAAGTCGATTTTCTTTGGCTGACAGGGCGATGCCTCGCAGAAACGGTGGAGCAATGGCGTCATCCTGGACTTCGTTCTGACCATTTCCGAAAGTTCGTGTGATCTTGCGGTCGGCCGTATTGATTTCGACGACTTGGGCGGGGTATTCCAACGTGACATAGACTTTGGACCCGTCAATTGAACTGACGATGCCATAGGGCTCGTCAAACACCTCAGTCCGCCCCGTTACTTTGCCGGTAATTCCATCACAGAAGACGACCTGGTCGTCGCCATAAACTGTCACTGCGAAGTTGGTGGTATCGCCAAGGAATGTAACGCCTTCAGGGTGATGCCCGACAGGGATTTCGTGGACCGTCTGATTTGATTTCAGATCGACGATCGTCACCGATCCGTTGTCTCGATTTGCAGCGGCCATCCAGCGGCCGTCGGCGGAAATATCAAGTAAGCTGTTTGAGGAACCCGCGTTTGCGGGCAGACACCACAGAGCCAGCAGAGCCACCATCGCAGCCGATCTCAAAGCGGTCAGCATCGTCGTTCCTTCTTATCCGAGTATTGGACAATTGTTATCACGCAGAATCAGTCAGAGGTCGAGCCTCCCGGTCGGACCAACGTAATATAACTTGTTGGTCGTCAATTGACCAAGACACGGTCATCTCGTTCCCATGCTCGGCATGGGAATGCCGCTCTTCGAAGCTTTGCTTCTGCTCGGGGGCATTGCGATTCGACTCCTCACGAAGCAGAGCTTCGAGCCCGTGCGTTCCCATGCGGAGCATGGGAACGAGAATGACAGTCTTCAGGGAGATTGGCATCTGGGACGTTTACTTCAGGCACTCGATCAGTGCGACTGGCGGATGATTCAAGAAGGTATTCCAGAAATCGTGATCATGCGCAGCCTTGCCAGCCGACGAGAGTTTTGGCGGATGCAACCGCACTTCGCGAAATCCCGCGGCAGTCAGGACCTCTTCGTGGAGGGCAATATCGAGATAATAGTTTTCAATTTCGAATGGCCCGTCTTCGAGATGGAACGTCCATGTGATGGGAGTACCCGTCTGCCAGGGAAGCATGGCGGATGTCTCAAACCCATACTTTCGGTAAGATGGCGCTGTGGGGAATTCAAGGCCGGGATTGCTGTTTATCGTGACGAAGCGACCTCTTGGCTTAAGGCAACGGGCAATACTATCGCACATTTCCTGGAGTTCGCTGCGGGTTTGCGAATAATTGAGGAGATACGCCGCGACCACGAGATCGTATTTCTCGGCAGAATTCAAGTTGCGGGCATCACTCACGAGATAATCAATTCCCAGCTGATATTCCACTTCTTGTTTCCGAGCCAGATTGATCATGCCATCTGACAGGTCGACTCCAGTGACAACGGCAGCACCCTTCTGACGGATCATGCGTGTGTAAAATCCTTCACCGCAGGCCATGTCCAACACAGAGAGACCGGTTGGGTCGCCGATCATTTCCATCAGGCTGAAGGCTTCGATATGCGTGCGCCAGGGTTGTTGCTTGGATCGCTGGTATTGCTCAGCAATGGGATCATAGTTGGTCGTCATCAGAAGCGGCGCCTTGTGCCTTATCGTGGGGCCTTTGCAGACCGAATTTTTCCCGCAAGGAATTCAAACGCCTGTTTGGTCGGAATATCCTCCGCAAGACCGAATTCACGATTGATCGTCGCGTGGGTCTTGTTTTCGGCCGGCGAAACTTGCGCCCCGATTCCCGCGTCCTTCAATCGTGCTCCGAGTGCCTCGGATTGGATTTTTCCATCGCGTCGACTGGCGACATAAAGAATGAGAAATGGCGGGATGCCTTTGTCTTTGGAGACGTGATTGATCGGAGAGGCATCTTTTTGTTTTTCCAAATTATTTGTAAAGACAGAGCGGTACATTTCTTTCATCTTCGGCAGTGCGGCCAGTTCGATTTGATGCGGGATATCATAAGCAGCACCGTCCAGCAGGATTACTCCCTTGATTGCGCTCAGTTTCAGTTTCTCGGCTTCCAAATAACGCTCATTTGTCGCGACGAGTGCGGCCAGATGGGCGCCAGCAGAATGCCCCATCAAGAAGATCTGATCCGGTGCCCCATGAAATTCGGGAGCGTGATCGTGTACGTACCGAATGGCTTTCGCGACGTCAGTTCCCTGACCCTTGTAATCAACCATCGGGTCAAGCCGGTAATTGATACTGACGAAGACGAACCCTTTGTCGTTGAAAACTTTTGGCTTTTCCTCCAGGCGGGATTTATCGCCAATTCGCCACGCACCACCATGGATCCAGATCATGACCGGCAGATCTTTTCCCGTTTCGGGGGCGTAGACGTCGAGGCTTGTCTGGTTGCGATTTGCGCCGTCCTGCGAGTAGGCAATGCCCTTCGTCACTTTGATATCCGCCGTCGCCTGGCTCGGACTTGAGAAGACCAGCAAGCTCAAGAGTATTGTTGATCGAAACATGATCTGTCCTACGAATACGAAAGTGTTCTGAGTCCATCCGAAATTTTGACGTCTCGAATTTCAGATTTCAGACACAAAAAACATGAACGGTGAAAGTCATTGGATTGATGAAGTACCGGGCTCTTGACAAGCGTTGATTGATAATGGAACGCCATTCCGCCCGACGTGAGTCAACCGCGGTCGGGCAGGAGTGCCCATTTTACAACTTACGGTCCGATTTACGGCTTTTGTGACTCATACAATTGAGCGAGTTCGATCAAGAGCGGTTCGATTTGTTTGAGATATTCTTCTTCAGGCAATTCTGACTTTTTTTGTCGCATTTGAGCCAGCTCCTGTTCCAGTTGATCCCGTCGCACGCGGAGTTTGGCTGGGAGTTCTTGCTCCGATTGGCTGTGAATCAGGTGCAGTTGGTTGGCCCGCAAGCCATCAATGGCGGCTCCGTTCTTGGCTGACTTGATTGCCCGAACGCCCTGAAACCAATCTGCGGGAGTTCCAAAACGGTCGCCATTATCGTCGAGCAACGCGTGCTCCGTCATCAGTCGCCCTTCGCTCTCGTAGAATTCGCGAACACGGGCTGATGCCATCAGAAACGCTTCGAGAAGAGACGTCTGTTCGTCTTTATCCAGATCGGCTTGAGGATCAGAAATAGCAGATGACAGATAGTCGCCGAACCGTGAAAAATTGTATTCATGACCGCTCTTGGTTGAAGTTAGCACGATGCGATCCGGGCCGGAGAGTTCAGTCAGGAAGGGACCACTGCTGCTCGCACAGTTCACGATCGCCAGAGGGCGTTGAACAGGTCTGAGCCATTCAGACAGTTCCGGCAGCGAGACATCTGGTCCGCGTAAATTGAACCGGGCCAGCTTACCATCAAACGTGCCATGGCCAATTAAGATCAACCAAACGGGTTCGGTGCCGGAATGATTGAGTTTTTTGAGTTCCTGTCGCAGTTGATCATGATCGGTGACCTTTCCCGGCTCATTCAGTCCGATCGTCGTGAGATCGGTTTTTCCGTTTTTGGCTGAATAATTCCAAAGCGCGGACCATT
>JAQGHT010000029.1 GCA_028291565.1 Planctomycetaceae bacterium
AATGACCGTTGTTGGTGCCGATCATAATGACCGCCGCCTTCGGCTTGAGGTTATCCAGTTCATGCCCGTCGGTGATGCGCCAGAGAACGTGACCGGTCTGATCGCCGCCGATGCCGAGGTTCACCGGTTTGAAGGCACCGAAGTACTCCGGCCAGGCTTTTTGACCTTCCCAACCGTGCGTGATGGAATCGCCCAGAAAGACGACATCGCCCACACCTTGGCTTTGCTCTATGCGTTTGAGGAACTCCTTGTGCCGCGGGATGTCGCGGTCGAGTTTCCTGGCTGCGGGGTTGTCCGCAGTTTTTTCCTGAGCGGTCAGGCTGGGAATGAACAGACAAGCTGCAATCAGGCAACCGGCGAGGGTCAGACGGGACATGGTGCGCTCTCTCTCGTGTATTGGAGTCTCTTTACGGACGCTTCACGACATCCTATCGAATCGCGAGCGCGCCTAAAAGGAACTGATGCGGGTTGAAGAGGGTTCTTTTGATGGCCAATGGACGACGAATCACGCCCTGTCCAGCGTGCTTTGTCGCTTAAGCCCCGAGCGTGCCGCGAGATTGCGTCGGTCCGACGCTCCGAAGCACTGAATTCCTTTTTGCCTTACACGCGTCGGTCGATCTATCCGACGCACACATTATCAGTTCATCAATGCAATGACTCCGCAGTTCGAATTCAATAACCCGATTCATTAAGATGAAGTCCAGAATTCTTTAAGATGCTGGGCCTTTTTGCTTGGAATCATGGGGTTTTCACCCAGGAGGGCGAGTGAAATTGGTATCCTGTTCTGTCGAGGGGGAGGTTCCATTAACGAAGGCGACATTACCGTCATCGAAGCCGACCTGTCTCGTCCTGAGCATCAGGCGGCGACGGTTTACTTGCTCAACGCCTACGCGATGGACCCGATGGGGGACGGCCAACAAGGAACAACATGGGGTCGAGTTTGTCCGGGGCCCGGAACTCAAGGACCTGGATGTCGATCAACACCTGACCGTCCATCTTGCGGGTGATCTTCTGGGGGACAGGTAGCCCATCGAACTGCTTGTAGTCGCTGTACAGGGTTTCGAGGTTGTTGACGCAGTTCTCCTCTTTGAGGAGCAGTCCCGTCTCCTTGTCGAAGTAGCATTTCAGGTCCAGCTTGAAATTAAGCGCCTCTCTGGTAATCCGCACGCCGTCGGCCGGCCGGTCACCCACCTTGATCTCGTCAAGGCGTGACACCCGGTAGGCCGGGTCTGTGAGGCGGAGCATGGCTCGGGGACCATAAAACTTCACGAAGTCCTCCACATAGGCAGAGGACCGGTCCGGCCCGGTCAGTATAACCGGAACTCCATTCACCGTGTTCCAGCGATCTCCGCCGTTTGAAACGTGGACCGAAATTGCCTTGTCGCCATCCTTGCCGCGCTCGGATACGATCCGCACTTGATCGGGCTGCTGCAGGAAGTGCTGCACGGTTGACACGGTTCCGCCGGCCTGCATGTCGGTCTGCTGCATCTTCTGCGTCAGGGCCGTAAGCCGCTGGAGTTTTGCCTCTCCGCCGTAGGCCCGGAGGACTTTCTCGACCAAGAGTTGACCCGTGACCTTGATGACCTTTCCTTGGTTTTTGATCTCCGCCGCCTCTTTCTTCCGGGGATCTTCGGCCGGAGCCTTGGCAGGAACAAAACGCGGCCCGCTGACGTCCATGGCCAGTTCGACTTTGACCGGCGGCGAACCGGCCGGTCTGTGCAACGGCTCGGGGATCACCAGTTCCTGCGTCGCCACGCAATCGACGAGGCGGAATCCGCCACGAAAGTCGGGTTCCGGCAGATACACCGTAGCCGTGATCTCGTACTTGCCCGGTTCGAGGTGCGTCGCCACGAAGAAGCTGCCGTCCGGCTGAATCTTCGCCGCCTCAATCCGTTTTCCTTTGGCGATTGTCACAGTGGACAAATTAGTGACTGTCCAGTCGAGTTTCCGGGGCTTATCGCCTGGTTGGCGAACGAACATCATGTTCTCCGGCCACGTAACTTTGCCACGTACGGCGGCACCGTCGCCGCGAGCCCAGTGCATTGTTGTCTCAGCGCCTGACTTCAGTTCGACTGTCTGCTCATCGACCGGCGCGAACGGGCCGGCCCGCAATCGCTGCACGCGGTAATTGCCGGGCGGCAATGCGATGCGGATCTTCGTCGCAATGTTCTTGTTGTGACCCTCACCTGGGATCAGCTGCGCCAATTCGGCTTCGAGGACCTGGCCAATGCTCACTCCCTTTGAGAGCTTCGCCTGCGGATCGAGTGCGAACACGAGCATCTGTCGATGATATTCGAGTCCTTTCCACAAGCCGTTCAGTTCGCCAGAACGATCAACCTGAATCCAGCACTGATTGGGATCTTCGCTGTCCGGCGACAATGCCCGTTTGTCTTTCCTCGCCAGTTCGTCGAGATACCAGTAAGTCAGATCGATCACCAGGTGCGCGGGTTCCGGCATCTTCAGATCCGCGTGTCCGTCGTCGGGTACCGGAAAGGGCCACAAATCGACGTCATCGGTTGAGGCCGCAAGCGTCCCGGCGTTACCGGTGGAAAGCACAAATTGCCCCTGCGTGTCCGTGCGGACTTCGGCCACTCCACCGTCGCGCGATTCGCGCGGCAACCGGTAAGCATCCGTTCCAGGCAGCCCTTCCACGATGTTGGAACGATGTCCTTTGGGGATGAAGAAGACCCACCCGTTCGCGACGGGCTTGCCCGTGTGATCGCGCAACGTCCCTGTCACCGTACGACCTCGCTTCAGCCGCACGACCCGCTCCAGTTGCAGCGGCCGGGGGTTCGGCAACTCATCGATGACAACCGTCGTTTCGTATCCGGCGGCGTACACGCGCAGCCGGTCGAATTGACCGTCCGGCGTGAAATGGACCAGTTCCTCGAAATTGCCGTCGGGATATGTACCGCCAAGAGTCTTGCTGTGACCCCAGGCGATCTTTGCCGGGTCTTTGGGATCGACCATGCCCGATTCCCACGACGCCCGTTCGATGGGCTTGCCTGTATCGGCGTCGAGCAACCGTCCGATCACCTTGACGTAGTTCGGCCGCTCCTTGACCGGCGCGGGTTCTTGTTTCGCGGAATCGATCGGCTGCGCAGGTTTATCCGCCACGGGCATCGCCGCCACCGTTCTGGTCTCATCGTCGACTGGTGCGGCGGGGGCCTCGTTCTCAGCAGCGATCCAGCGCATGCTGCCAAACAGCGCGAGTAGCACGATTCCGGCGCACGCGGCAAAGCGAAGTCCGCGCGGGACGGGCCGACAGAGTGCCTCCGCCGAAGGTGCTTCGACGAGCCGCGCGATGCGGAGCTTCATGGTTCGCGGCGAGAAGAACGTCCCCGCCGGTGCCGTCCAGGTTGCGGAATGAGACCGACGGCAAGCGTCCAGCAGCACCTGGGCCAGTTCCTGCGGCGGACACCCTGCGGCCACCGCGGCCTCGTCGCTGAGGAGCTCGGCTTCGTGTTCTCGGCGGGAAAGCAGCCAACTCACCCCCGGGTGGAACCACCACAGGACACGGAGTGCTTCGGAAAGCATCCGCCACCAGTCGTCGCGGCGGCGAACGTGGGCGAGTTCGTGCCGCCACGCGGCGTACCGGCTTTCGGGCTCCCACGCCGACCAATCGCTCGGTACCAAGACCAGCGGCGGCCAACCGCACAGCACGATCGGCGAAGCGGGTTCCGCATGTGAACCGGCGTTCGTTGCGCGGCGTACACGGAGTTCTTGCCGCAACGCAATGAACACGGCCTGCTCGCCCTCCGGCAGCGGTGCGGCTTCGCGCCGCCAACGGAGCGTCATCCGCACCGCACGAATCAGTCGCACACTCAGATAGAGTGCCCCCAGCACCCAAACAGCGGCAATCATGTTTTTGCCGAGGGCGAACCAATCGCGGCGCGACGAAACGGGAATCGCGGCAGGCGTTGGCATCTCCATTCCTGGCATCTCCATTCCTGGCACTTCCATTCCTGCCACTGCCATGTTGACTCCTCCCGCAGCGGGGGCCGAGTCAGGAATCGCGGCGGGCAGGACATTCTGCACGACAGGCAGTTCCATCGGTTCTGGCACAATGTCACTGGGGGCTGCGGCCGTCAATGAGGGGGGCTGCATTACACCGCTGCCCCATCGCGGAAGCATCCCAGCGATCGTCCCCGCAACGATCGCCGCCGCCAGCGCCGCGTGCCGCACCACCGCGGTCTGCGGCAGCTTCACGCGGAACCAGACCACCAGCCCCAGGGCCACGACCGCCCACCACACGCCGGTCCACAAGAGCCACACCATTGCGGATTCAAGCATCGCGTTCATGGAGTTCCCTTTCGCGGTTTGGCCTTGGCCTTCAGCTTCGCTTCGAGTTCGTCAATGTCCCCTGGAGTCAGTTCACCCGCATCCACCAGTCCGGCCGCCAATTGCTGGGCCGAGCCGCCGAAGAACCGGCGTGCAAAGTCGCGGAGCAAGTCCCCCGTTGCCTGCTCTGCCGATGGCACCGGGCGGTAACGGTGGGCGGGACCGTCCTTCTCCGCAGCCACGAGATTCGCCTTCTCCATATTCTGGAGTAGCGCGAGCGCCGTCGTGTAGGGTGTGTCTTCCGGCAGATACTCGAGGAATTCCCGAACCGTCAGCGGACCGTGTTCCCAAAGCACTTTGAGCGTCTGAAACTGCCGCTCGGTCATCGTCAATGTCTTGCGTCCAGCCATTCGTGATCTCCTACGTGACTATATGTACGCATTATTGCGTACCGCAGGCCGACAGTCAAGAGCATCGTGGAATAATCAGAAAACAATGACGACCGGTGGAACCCGCCAGCCTCACAAAATCGGAGCCCTGCTCCGGGATGAATAACCGTCAGAAACGGCATTCGAATAAGCAAAGCCAAATGCCGACGCAGGAAGCCGATGCCGGAAGAAGCGGCGATTGCCAGAGATTTAGCCGGCCTGTAGACAGGAGGACAATTGAACTCAGCAACGTCTAGCGGGTATCGACGAACAGCCATTCACCGAGATCGATGAATGGCTGTTAAATCTTGAAGTGGATGGTGACGGAATTGAACTGATGAACTTTTGTATGAAAGGCATACCGAATTTCAGTCATTTCAGCAGAAAAGCCTGTCTTTCATCGACTATATCGGCAAATCTGTCGTTTTGCAAATGATATCAACCACACTCGGCTAGGCTGATTTTGTGTTGGCATTTCTGATCAAAAGTGGTAAGGTTCTGGTAGGCGATGTCATTCGGATCCGCTCATCTTTCGGGTCGATCGCTCGGAATCTCTTGAGAAATCTGACAATTCGCAAATTTCAGTAAACTGAAGAAGTTTCGAAGTCGTTTTCACGGTTGGAGTACGTTGCCGTTTGCCACATCTCTCGACCGAATCACAAGATGTGCTATACTTTAGAAAATGAGGGGGCAAATTCATCGAATTATTTCAAAGTGACGGAATCGTCAAAATGGAGCAACAGTTCACGTCCTCGTCGATATCATTTGATGATCCACC
>JAQGHT010000030.1 GCA_028291565.1 Planctomycetaceae bacterium
GCGATTCTCAAGCAGTGGTTGTACAAAGTGACAGCGCGATCCAAGTCGTGTACCGCGGATTTAGTTACCGAAGCTGATGAAGCCTCGCAAACGGCAATTCATGATTTGATCCTGCGCGCCTATCCAGACCACAATTTCCTGGGCGAAGAGGGGTTGCTGAGGACCGATGGAGCGGCTCCCTATCGGTGGGTGATTGACCCGCTGGATGGAACGACAAACTATTTCCATGGGTTTCCTTATTTCGCGGTTTCGATCGGGTTGGAGCGGGACGGGGAATTGATCGCGGGGATCATTTACGATCCCACGCGCGAAGAACTATTTACGGCATTCAAGGGTCAGGGCGCCTATCTGAATGACCGGCGTTTACAGGTCAGTCAGTCACAAAAACTACAACAATCTCTGCTTGTTGCCAGTTTTCCTCCGGGTTCAACGCCCGAGTCGATTCCGATTCAGCAATTCTTGCGGATTCTGCCACATGCCCAGACTGTGCAGCGTACGGGGTCCGCGGCCTTGAATCTGGCCTACCTGGCAACAGGTCGCCTGGATGGGTTCTGGTCTTACAGTTTGAAACCGTGGGATATGGCGGCCGGTGTTGTCATCGTGCGCGAGGCGGGCGGACACATTTCGAAAATGAATGGCAGCCCTCTGGCTTTAGAAATTCCGGACATCCTGGCCACGAATGGGCTGATTCACGATGAGTTGCGGAATCTACTGAGTTCTCCGGTTCCGTAAAATCAAGCGATCGCGCATGCTGGGTTGATATCGTCCCGCGTGAATTCGTTTATCGGTAGGGTTTCCCGCTTTATCCCAGCCTGCGCAGGCGCTATGATGGAGTGTGGGTTGGACCCTCGCAGGCGGCCGGTGAGACGGTTGCATTTGACTTGGACGCCTTGATCCGGACGGAGTAATCCTTCCGGGTTAGGGCGAGCGTCCGGTGTAAGCCGGATGGTAATTCTGGGATTCATGATCGAACAATTTGATTTTGCGACAGTCTGTCACGTCATTCTGGAATCGACCAGACGCGTAAGTCTGTCGCTAAAATCCCTAGGGTTTACGCCCAACGTTCGCCATGGATTGTCCGAGTTACGCCACCCGGTACATTTGGAATTACAAATCGTCTCGCGCCTCGTACTGAATCGAATCATGTTGCACTTTCAGCGATTGCTGCGCTGTTTGCTGCTGCTCTGCCTATTCGGCATCGCAGTCGAGGCTGTGGCACAGACATCGCTTGAATCGGGAACCCCCCCCGCGGGTTCAGCAGGGTCGCCGGGTTCGGCTGCGAGACCTCTCAAAGAGGGGGCCGGTTCAAAATCCGAGAAAGAGGGTACCACAGAGATTTCCGCGGATCTGGTCCAGGTGAAGAACGCCCACGGAGAATCGATCCTCGTCCCACGCAAGGTCTGGAATGATGTCCTGTCCGAACTCGAAGCACGGATGAATCTGCGGCCCGCAGAACCGCAAACGAGTGTCACGCGGGTCGCTTTGGAAGGAAGTTCGGACGGGGAGACCGTCACGCTCAAAGCGACACTGACAATTCAATTGCTGGTAGATGGTAAATGGATCAAGGTGCCCCTCAAACTGAACGAAGGCTTGCTGCAGGATCAGTCCTATGCGGGCGCGGGTGAGGCGACTTCGGGCGGATTTGATCCCACCCTGGGTTATTTGTGGTGGCTGAAAGGTAAGGGGCAGCACGTTCTGACGTTGACTTTGAATGTTCCTTTGCGAAAGGAACAACCCAGCCGCCGGTTGCAGCTGTCCTTACCACAAACTGCTGTCAGTGATCTTAAGCTGCGGGTGCAGATGCCCCGGATTACTGCGAAGGTGGACGAACAAAATCGAGCTCGACTGGTAGTGACACCCACTTCCGATGGTGCCACGCTGATCGAAATGGTGTTGGGACTCGGTGCACCAGGCCTCGATGTACGCTGGCAACCCCAGCCGGAACTTGGCAGCGTGGAAACGGTGTTGCAAGCACAAACGTCCATTTCGGCGGTCGTTGACGGACGAACGCTGTCGCTGGATGCGACACAGAAAGTCGTGGCTTTGCAGGGCAGTTTCAATCAGGTGCAAGTGCGGTTGCCTCCCGGAGCGGAATTGCTGCAAGTCAAAGGCGATCACTTCAAAGACTTCACGATCGATCCAAAGGACCCGAGTCTGGTTCTGGTTACGTTTAAAGAAACGGTTTCAGACACGTCCACACCCGTTGAGTTGAAATGGAAAATTCGGATCGAGCTGCCTCAACAATTGGACCGGTTGATGTTGCAAGGTTTCGATGTTGCGAAGGCCAAACTGCAAACGGGCTATCTGGCAGTGAAGGTTGTGGGAGATTTCCGCCTGGAAGTGGCCGATGATGCCAGTCATTTCGCACATCGCGCCAATCTGAGTTCGCTGGAAGAGGCTCAACCCTCGTTCAGCAGTCTGGATGATGTGTCAAGTGCCTACGGATTCACGCGGCAGCCCTTTCAACTTGCGCTCCATCTAAGACCCGAAAAGCCACTGGTGACGATTAAGCCGCGGCTGTTCCTGTCACTCACCAATGACCGCATGGAATTGTTTGGCGAATATGACGTGCAATTCTATCGGGGTCGGATTGATGAAGTGAAATTTGCGTGGCCCGGGTGGAAGGAAGAAGGCTGGAAAATTGATCCGGTAACTTCGGGCAATGGGGTTCAGGATACGGCCCTTGATGATCCTTCTGTCGTGTCTGTCAAATTGCTGTCTCGAGACCCGGCTGCGGCGCTTCGGCCGGGAGATAAATCTGGACCGAACAGCAAGGTGTTTACGTTATCGCTTCACGCCTCGCGACCCATTACAACCGGCCAGGCGAATCAGGAATTCAGTTTGCCAGGCATCCCCGATGCGAACGTGCAGCCGGCGGATTTCGTCCTGGTCCTTGCGGACAATCTGGACGCCGACCTGCGACCACTCAGTGACACCGTTCCGAGATTGCAGGCTGTTCCGCTCGCGAATTCCGTTCCTTTGCCCAAACCGTTGGAAAACTTGCGGAGGCGTGATTTTCGCCTCGATGCGCCGCGACCGCGATTCTCTTTGTCCACGACCGTGCAAAAGCAACGGATCAGCACCAGCGCCGACGTCGAAATCAGCCTCGAAGGATCTGAAGTCAAACTGATCCAGAGGATCAATTATGATGTCGCGTACGAGCGTCTATCGCAGTTGCTGTTTCTGGTTCCAGAAGCGTGGGGGGATCGGGTCCAGTTCGCGGTGTCGGTGGAGGGAAAAGAGACACCACTGGTTCCGATTGAAACAGGTGCGGCGGAAGGAATCCGCAAACAGAAACGCCTCGTCCTGGATTCTCCGCGGATTGGTAGGTTCGATGTCATTGTGACGGCGAAAATGACGCTGGCCATTCCGCCCGGTCTGGCCTCCAAGAACCTGGAAGTGCCATTGGTCCAGACTTCGGATTCCGAGTTTGCATCGACTCGGATCCGAATTCACAAGCCGAAGCGTCAACGTTTGACGGTGATCGGTGATGGGTGGACTCCGCAGACTCCTCAGGGAGGCGCATCGGTTTGGGTCGCCGTGACGAAGCAGTCGGCGTTGATCTTGCAATGTGATCAATCCGATAGTTCCTGGAGGCAGGGCGTCGCCGTCCCGCGGCGGCTTGTTCAGGCGGTGTTTTCACCGGACGGGGATGTCTTCTGTCAGGTGCAGTATCGATTTGCAGGCTACATTCCGGTCTTACGGCTGACGTTTCCTCAAGGATCGAAGAGCCCCAGCGCACGCTGGATGCAGGTTCCCAAGGATCACGATATCTCGACTCAGTCGACGGAATTGACGGTTTCGTCGACGTCCAGGCGTGACCTCATGCCCGCGCGCCAGGACCTCCAATTGATTGAAACTCCAGGCGTCGCCGGTCAATTCGAGTTCGCTCTTCCGGAGATTGAAGCCGATGCCGAACATCTGGTGACTGTCACATACCAATTGCCCCGGCAGCCCAGGCCGGGATTTGGGGCTTATAGACATCTGGATGTTCCTGAACTACGGACCGACGGCACTCCAACGCAGACGTTCTGGCAAATTCAGTTGCTCGACAATCAGCATTTATGGACTTTGCCGGCGGGCTTCATTCCCGAATTTGACTGGCAGATGCAGTCCTGGTGGTGGAGTCGCGTGCCGCGACAGTCGTCCCGGTCGCTCCGGCACTGGATCGGCGAACCGGTCGAGCCAAAGTTCGAATCAGACCTGTCAAGCAACGGAAATCGCTACGTCTTCAGCAGCCTGGATGCGAGTACGAGCATGAGTTTTCGGACGCTGAGTTCACCGATGATTGTGTTGATTGGTGCCAGCATGGCATTAGTGTTTGGATTTGTTCTTTTTAATGTACCGTCATTGCGTCACGTGTTGACGTTCTTGTGGCTGGGATTCTTAACGACATTCACCGCGCTGTGGTATTCCGAGCCGGTACTGGTCTTGTTACAGCCGGTCTGCCTGGGCTTGGGACTGGCAGTCCTGGCCGCGTTGGCGCAGCGTTGGAGAACGAAGTCACGACGCGTTGAACCTGTTGTGACACTGGGAACACCCAGCGACATCCTGGCCGCGGCCTCGTCCGATCAGCATGCCAGCCCTCCAGGGACAGGCAAAATGATTGAGCCATCGGAGTCGCGGCCTCCGGCAATTGTATTACCTGAAGCGGGCGTTGGGATTTAGGAAGGGAAGTATTGGAACGGCTCACCTGCAACAATCCAGCTCTCGAATTCGTCCGCCTTCCGCGGTGGAATCGCGGCTGCGCGAGTTCAGGTTTGCAACACGTTATTCGCGTCTGCTTCTCACTCGTTTGCTGCAGTTCGCTGTTGTGCGGACTGTTAGGAGCCGAACCTGCTGCCACGCCAGCCGAGACGATCGACGAACAGTACTTGCCGTTGTCAAAAATCACGGCCGAGATGCTGCAAGGTCATGTTTCGGTATTGCTGGAAGAATATCAGCGGCTGAAACAGCTCGCTGACCAGAGTCGCACGACGCCTGCATCGACACGCTTGATCAAGGCAGAATATACGGCGACCTATGCCAGTCATCGTTTCATTGAGGGCCGTTTGAACTGGTCCGTGGAACATGTTGGACAGGCTGCAGGCAGCTGGGCCGTTCAACCGTTCGGGCTGGCATTGAACGAACTTCGTTGGGGTGATCAGGCGGCGATCTGGGGCACGTCCGTTGCCGGACGTTTTGAGGTCTTACTTGACCGCCGCCAGGGGCAACTCAACGGGGCCTGGGAACTCGATGGCGAAACGGTCGTGCGACACGATGAATTTGTGTTCAAAATTCCGCAAGCGACGGTTTCGACTTTGAAGCTCCGCGTTCCGACAGGTTATGCCGTCGCTGTACACGGCCAGGCGGCCCCCCAGGTTTCAGCGGCCGATGCGGGTTGGAATCTATGGAGCATTTCGCTGGGGACGCAGACAGACTGCCGGATTGTTGTTTCTCCACCACAACCACCAGGTGTGACTTTGCCGCTGATCCTGGTCCGTGGCGAAACACTTTACGGCATCCGTCAGGAAGGTGTGCGCTATTCTTGCGAACTCAACCTTGAGGTCAGCCAGTATCCGATTCGTGAGATTTCACTGTCCGCTGACGCGGAGCTGGAAATCTACTCGATCACTTACGGCGACATTCCGTTGCCGTGGAAGTCGGTACAAAAGGACGGAAATCAACTGCTGATTGTGACTCTGCCCGATGTATTGGTGGGCACCGGCCGGACATTGCGATTGCGGGGGATTGCGCCGATCAAGACTGACCAGGCGTGGAAGCTGCCTCAGGTGTCTGTCGTGGGAGGAGCTTTTGAAACGGGTCAGACCGTTCTTCGGATTGCCCCCGCCCTGCAATTGCAACGAATGGAGACGGCGGGATATCTGCAAAACAATATCGAAACGAATCCTGCTCGCGACGACATTCTGACCTTCAAGCAGTTTCGTCCCGATGGTGCGATTCGCATCACATTGGGAAAACCCCGGGCGCGGGTCGTGGCTCGGGTCTTGAGCGATCTGCAAACGAGGTCGTCGGATTGGTCGTGCGTGACCCAGTTGCAATTGACGGCGGCGGAAGGCTCCGTTTTTGATTTGAAATGTCGCATTCCAGTCGGCTGGGACGTCATCGACGTGCGCGATGTCAATTCTCCGAAGCTGGAATGGAGTATCCTGACCTCGAATCCAGGCGAGCGGCTGCTGGCCCTGCATTTTCTTGAAGCGCTGTCAGCCGACAAGCCGCGGACGGTTGAAATCGAAGCGCGTCGTGGAGCGGGCCCCGCCGATCAGATGTTCGCCGTTCCGGCTTTCGAACCGCTGGGTATTGACGGCCTGCAGATGCTGGTGGCAGTGACATCGGCTGCCGAAATCCGCCCGGTCCTGGACGCCGGGACTTCCTTTGAACCGTGCGAAGAAGCCGACTTGGACTCGGAGTGGACGCTCACCAGGTTTTGGCAGACTCGGTTGTCCGGCCGGAATCCCAAACCGCTGCTGTTGCGTTTGAACGGAGTGGCTCCAGAAGGCAATTTCACTCTGCAGTCGCTGCAGACTCCGATTGAAGTTTCGGCCGAGATGAAGATCCAATTCACCTTGGAAAAAATGACCAAGTCCGTCTTGCTTCGCGTTTCACCGCAACATGGTCGAACGGAACGTTTGTTGGTTTATCAGAGTGAACCAGGACCGCAATTGAGTTGGGTGCTGGCCGGAACTCCGCCGCGTCCGGTAGAAGCTCGCAAACTGCCCACATTTCGGCATGCCGCCTGGGATTTGCCCACGACTGGCGAGTTATGGGAGTTGCGTTTACCTCAGCCCCAGGCGGTGCCTTTCGACTTGGAAGGAGTTCGGACTCGCGGATTGCCGGCGACTGGGCGTCTGGGATTAGTTTTCGTGCCGCAGGCCCAGACGTTTCGCGGTCAGGTCAGCGTTGAAGCGCCAGCTGAACTGGGATTGGAGCTGACCGCTCAACAAACCGAAGCCGATGGAGTTGCCGAGACCGTTCCAGGTCCATTGAAACGCAGTTGGACGTTTCATCAGGCCGGAGCCGCGTTGAAGTTTCAAACACGCGTCGCGGCGACTCAGGCCCCCGCGCCTGTGATCCGTCGCGTGGCCCTTGAGGCGCGCTGGACACTTGAGACTGGCGGGTTCGACTATTATCTCGCGAAATTGGAGCTGGGGTCGGGATTTCGCGGCGGGGAATTGCGAATTGGTTTCCCGGATCACGCGGAAGTGATTGAAATTGAAGTCGATCGGCAACCGATTCAATTTGAACGTCCGAGCCCCGGCGAACCACTCGCGCTAACAAATGTTACTGATGAACAAGTGGTCTCTTTGACGTATCGCGCCCCCAGCCACAGTGCAAGTGGGCCGGTTTGGCGCGGGGTCTTGCTGCCACAGTTAAGTGTTCCCGTCCTACGCTTCGATCTGGAACTTCTGACACCAGCCGGATATCGCCTGGGCGGAGAATCCCGCGGCATGGTACTCAAATCAACGTCGGGCGCGATCTCTTCGCTGCAACGACTGTTCGGTCCTTTGGGGCGGCCAAATGCGGACTCGTGGTTCAATCCCTTTTCCGCGCGGCAGTGGTCTGGATTGATGAACCTGACGAAACAACCCGTCGAGACGGTCGATTCGTTGGGTACGTTGTCGTATTCGGCGGACTCCGTGCACGCGGGTTGGCAGATTTTCCGAGGTTCCGCCGCGCTGTTGCCCGATAACGTCGAGGTTTGGCTCTGGTCGAGTCGCCAGGCGACATGTGCCGCCTGGCTGGCATTCTGGGGCTGTCTGCTGGTGGGAGGAATGCTCCGCCTGGCGCGATTGCCAAACCGTGGGATTTTGGGGTCGACAGCCTTAATGGCGGAAATCTTGCTCGCCTTTACATTGCCCAGTGCTCCGGCCCAGGTAGTGGGCGCTTGTCTGGCTGGAACACTTCTGGCGACATTGTGGCCGCGCAGCATGATTTCTCGTCCGTTCAAACCGCCGGTCCCGGAAGAGCCACACATCTCACAGGAAAGCACACAATCCTATCGAGTTGCCGTGCCGGGCCGGCACTCGTCATCAAAAATGACGCTGTGGGGGTTCTTCGCTGCCTTTAGCATCGGTTTATTGTTTATTGGCGGCGCATTCGCAGCGGAACCTTTTTCGCCCACTCCCAATGGGCATCCGCAACCACCAGTGCTGGCTTCGCATCTCGTTGTCATTCCGGTGGACGCACAAAGCCAGCCATTGGGTGAAACCGCTCGGGCGTATGTTCCCGAACGATTATTACGCGACTGGTCGACACGGTATTCTCAGGCGATCGTCAATCCCGATGTATTGATCCAGGGAGGCGAATACACGATTGTTCGAGATCCAGGCGGGCAAGTCACCATCATGGCCAGATTTGACGTCTCGGTGCTGTCTACAGACAAAGAGGTTGATGTCGCGTTTCCGTTATCTGGAATTAATTTCGGTGGCGCGAGCGCGTGCTTAGTCGATGGCAAGCCGCAGCCGGTGTTGACCCGGAATGAGGCTCAGGTACTTTACTTAAGGCTGCCCGGAGCCGAACCCGAATCCAAACCCGTGGCGCCGCCGATGCCGGAAACGACGACGTCGAACGACGGGCCGAAATCTGGTGGCGCTTCGCAATCTTCCGAAACAGCAGCATCAACAGTACAACATGCCACGAGTCAA
>JAQGHT010000035.1 GCA_028291565.1 Planctomycetaceae bacterium
TGCAGTTGTCGAGGACGCGTGAGGTCCAGTTTCTCGCTCCAATCTAGAAACTCATCCGTCCAGGTGTCAGAACAAGAAAGCTGCCCCATGGGCGACACTCCAGAAACGGCGCGAAGGAATGAATCACGTGTATACGGATGCATTTCGGGATAGTCCGCAAACTCGGTCATCACTGTCGGCCCATAGAATGTGACGAGTCCTGCTTGTGTCCACAAAGCCAGGTGTAACACGGTGATATCTGAAAACCCAACAAAGATTTTGAGATGATTTCGAATGACATCAAAATCCAAATAGGGCAACAGCTGACACGAATGATTGCCACCAATCGTCGCGATAATCGCTTTCACCTTGTCATCCAGAAACATGTCCATCAAATCGGACGCTCGTTCCTGGGGAGTCGCTGCAAGGTAGGTGCCGTATTGCCCCAGCGCATGTTTTGCGGTTTTGACATCGTAGCCCAACTCATGCAGGCACTTCACGCCTCGTTCAAAACGATGTGGAAACTGAGCCGGACCGCACCAGGATGGGCTAATTACTCCGATACAGTCACCGTTCATCAGTCTTTTGGCCCGGATTACACTACCTGTCGTCATAATGCATTCCCTTACGTGCCTGTGATCAGTCACGAAAACATTGGCCGCCCGATTGAGATCGCTCGTGCATCAGTGATGGGGACGGTCCAAAGTACCGACAGATCGGCTTGGCCACGGTCTTGATTTTGACGTTCACGCATGAGATGGAACTCAATGAGTTGCAGCGTCACACGTGCATTTCCACCACGGAAAACTTCGACGTGGTGCATCGCGCCGGCAAAGCGGAGTGAGCACTTCAGGCAGCGATGCCAGAAATTCTGACGTTTAGTCTGACTTTTTGCCGTTTAAGAAGATCGGCTGAGCCAAATGTACGTCGTAAGTGCAAGCGAATAGAAAGGTTGTAAAGTGCACCGGGGGGGAGTCGAACCCTCAACCTACGGTTCCGAAGACCGTTGCTCTATCCATTGAGCTACCGATGCCAATGTGTCAAATTCCGACCGGTTTCTGATCAAATCTGCCACGCGATACGCATAGGGTAGCAAAAATCGACGCCGGAGCAAGGGTCACAGAATGGTTCTCAAGCTTCCCCGCGATCTTTCTCCAATTCTACTGATTGGATGTCCGGCAACCGAGACAATTCCGAAACCAATTGTGTCAGTCCAGCGGCGGGCTTCAGCCGGATTTTGTAGCCCAACTCCATTCCGGCCCCCTGCCGGATCGTTTCGGCTGACGTCGCTTCGATCTCTTCCGCGTGCTTGGCGAGAATTCCCAGAATCTGGGCTTCGAGTTCGGGTGACCAGACAAGCCGCAGTTCGAGGTTCATTTCTCGCAGAACTTTGGCGATGGTCTGGACGCGGTCTCGAAACAGGTAGGCGGTGAAACCCACGATGATCAATCCGCAGATTCCGATACTGGCTTGTCCGGCTCCGGCAGCCATGCCGACGACGACCGCAAAAATCACGAACGCCGTGTCCTTGGTGTCTCGAACGACTGTGCGGAATCGGACGACCGACAAGGCCCCGACCAGGCTGAAGGCTCGAGCGACGTTGGCACCGATCACTTGGGTCACCATCGCGATTAAGATGGACAACAGAACCAGCGTGGCGGGAAAAGTGATCGCCGCGCTTCCGGCGCGGCGTGTGGCTTTGTAGATGCCGACCACAACCAATCCAAACAGGAGCGCCAAGACGAGCCTGACGGCCATCACATCCCATGTGACAGAAACCGTATCATCGAAGGCCTGCCCCATCCATTCTGGCATCATTCCATCCTTTTTCTCTGATTCTCGCGTCCATCACAGGAATTGGCAACCTTATTTGATACGTGGATTCGCGAGTTTCTTGATTTCTGGACAGTTGAGCAAGTATTTGCGCCGCTGTTGAACGAAGGCCCCGAGACTCATGGTCGGATGCCCGACTCCGATGGTATTGTCTGCACCAATTCCGATAGCTTTTTTGAACGCCGGATAAGTTGACAACTTTCGTGTGTCGGCTTCGACGTCCTTTTCAATCAGCTTGACGTACTGATCGACGACCGGCTTCAGCTTTTTCCAATCCAACCAGACGTCAGCAATCGTCCTGACGTGATTCAGATATTGAGCTCTCCAGCCAGGAACTGCCAAGATTTTGCTGCGCAAAGGTTTCGTATTATCATCCAGCCCGATCAGGGGATCGAGTTCCACGCCGGGCCCCGGTGAATGTGGTCCGAACGGCGGAGGCGGTCCACCAGGCCCCGGGCCAAACGAACCTGGTCCACCTGGTCCTGGCCCACCTCGACCCGGTCCCCCCTGCCCTGATCCACCCTGCCCTGGCCCACCGGGACCTGGTCCACCGGGACCTGGCCCACCGGGACCCGGCCCGAACTGTCCGGGCCGGCCCTGCCCGGGTCCCCCTGGTCCCATTCGGCCGCCCGGAGGTCCGCCTGGACCACCTGGGGGCGGGCCGAAGCCCATGCCGGGCCCCATTGCGGGTTGAAAGGTCTCGTTCACGTCGTGTGGGATGATGTGAAATTTGCCTGACGGAGCACGATAGATGCTGTAATCACTGGCTCGCACCCAATAGCCGTCATTGTTGATCAGGGCGTTATCGAGCGCGAGAAACCATAACACACTGTCGATGTCCAGGATCGGCTTCAGGGCTGCTTCCAACTGATCGGCCGGCGTCTCGCTTAAGGTACGGCACAGTGCCATCAGGGCCTTCCAGGCCTCTTCATCGTCACCCGATTTGATCTGGTATCGGCGTTTGTAATCCTCAATGTTGTCTCCGATATAGTCCAGGCCGCCACCACCACGCGGGCTGCCTTTGACCTTCCAGCGCGTCCCCTTGTCGGCCGAATAGGCTTCGTTCAGAAAGACTTTGTCGAACTGCTGGGCGTTCACATACAGCCCCCAACTTTCGCCATTGATCGCGACTTTCGCAAAATTGGCCTTGGGAACAGGGAGATAGTTTTGTGCAATATGTGAATAGAGCACTGTATGTAAAAACGAAGGATCGTCGTTGGCGTTGAGCAGATTCAACGTCTTGTAACCATACAGCCGCTGCTGCGGATCCACGTAATCGAGCGACAGGTTCAACGAACGTTTGAAACCGGCACTGACCCGGAAATAAGAGGAGGCACCGCGGAAATGGACACCGACATTGGGATAAACTTTGTTGTCCACGGTCAGAGTTGCGGGGACTTCGACATCTGTGCCATAGAAATCGGCGAGTTCCGCTTCCCAATCCTTCGATTCGAATTCCAGAAACAACGTCCGCAAAACAGTGGGATCGTAGAGCGTCGCTTTCGTGTTGGCTGTCACGTCTTTGGGGGCGATCCGAGGCCCCGCTTTCGGCTTGGCCAGGTTGGGACGCCCACCCGGTCCGCCAGGTGGTCCGAAACCAGGCCCCCCCGGAGGCCCGCCAAATCCTGGTCCGCCGGGGCCTGGTGGACCTCCGGAACCCGGACCACTTTGTCCCGGACCTCCAAAGCCAGGTCCGCCGCCTGCGGGATTCGCAGAACGTTCAGTTTTGAGAAATTCACGAGCCGCTTTTCGTTCTGCCTGATTGAGACGGCCATCCTGATCCTTGTCGAATTGCTTGACCAGCAGACGGTCTTGAGCCATGGGCCCACCAGGGCCTCCCGGTCCACCTGGCCCGCCAGGTCCAAACGGTGGCGGTCCTCCGGGAGGGAATTGATTTCCACCCGGTATGAAATTGCCGTCTTGCGCGTTCAGCGACAACAGACAGAAACTCAGCAGAAGCCCGAAAGCGGTCACGCTTCCAAACCGTCGAAAACTGGACATATTGTTTCTCGTTGATATTGCAATAATCGTGGATTTGGTGAGTGCTTGAGCAGACATCAATGCCATTCGCGATGACCAATTCCGATATTTTTTCGTGCAAAACTGTGGAATGGACAAGTTGAGAGACCACACAGAAAGCTATCGTCGGGCCTCTCTAAGACGCCTGAAGTATAACAAACCCCGCTTCGCGGTATTCAGACCGCGGGAAACGCACTTCGCTCGCAATTGCCGCCAGTTTCTCGGGACGTTGACGCAGGGACGAACCGGTCAGAGCTCCGCAATGATCCCTGACTTTCCGCTTAAACCCATGCCGCTTGCTCCCCTGCTTGTCAATGGCTTTTCACCGCGTTCAATTCCGACAGGAATGCCAATATCAAGTGTCGGATCTCATCATTGAAGAGTTGGCATGATGATTTGGGGGCAGAATAATGGAAAGGAATAGGCAGAATGATGACTGGCAGAATGATGGGATCATGGACAAAACCGAGGAGCCAGTAGGCTTACACCCACCGCTCGCCAGAGTCTTTGCCAGTCACTTCGAGTGCGACGATGGCCACATGAAACGGGGATCTGCTAAAATCGACGTGGGTCGGATAAAACTCACCCGATGCGTTCGGATCAAAGGTCTCAAACCGTGCGCAGTATCACTGTATGTTTCAGCCACGAACGAGGAGTCAGGGTCTCGAATTTTCAATGTTGGAGGCACGATCAACCTCTGTTATTGCTCGCAAGTCACCTTGCCGATTGACGCAGCGATTCGGTCGAGAGACCAAAACTGAAACTTGAAAACCTGACCCCGCTGACGAAAGCGTTTAGCAAAAGCGTTATCGCCGCTCTGGTCACTTGAAACAGAAAACTCGCCACACTGGCGACCCACCGTTTGCGAAGGATATCTCAGGCTGTGAATTTCGATCCGCTCCGTTCCCGAATTCTCCCACTCCGACAGGCATTGTTGACACATCCGATCTATCAGGATCTGCAAGAACCGCGTGCATTGCGTATCTTTATGCAGTACCACGTATTCGCAGTTTGGGATTTCATGTCCTTACTGAAGGCCCTGCAACAAGGCCTGACCTGCGTGACCGTTCCCTGGGTTCCGAGCTCCTTTCCCGCCGGAAGCCGATTCATTAACGAAATCGTACTCGGAGAAGAATCGGACGAAGATGGACTGGGGGGATACGGCAGCCATTACGAACTTTACCATCGCGCCATGACCCAGTTCGGAGCCGACACGTCGAAGATTGACGCGACATTGCTGAGCCTGCGTAGCGGATTGACAGTATCCGCTGCGATGCAGATGGCCGAAGTTCCAGAGTCGATCCAGCGCTTTGTGGGCCACACATTTGCCGAAATCGAAGGGGGCAATATTTGCCGCATCGCATCGGCATTTACGTTCGGTCGAGAGGACCTGTTACCGGGAGTCTTTCAAAGGATCGTCGATGAATTGAACCAATCAGGCAGCGGAGCCTTGGAAATGTTTCGCTTTTACCTGCAACGTCACATCGAATTGGACGGGGGTGAACATGGTCCCATGGCCGCAAAATTAATCGGCGCTCTGTGCGGAGATACTGAGTCCAATTGGAAGGCTGCTTCTGACGCCGCAGTAGCGGCCTTGTCCGCGCGTCTGGAATTTTGGGACGCAATTCATGCCGCGATCAGTTAAATGGCTTCGCGGATCCAACCGGTTGCTGGACGGCCACGCGGGCGATCGACTGTGAGTTACCGACAGTCAAGCGGTATTCATCTTCACCATCGAGTGCCTCCGGAACCCAGCGGATTCTTCTGATCCAGGGCAAGCTATACCGTTCAAACTTTCTTTTTTTCAAACGAAAGCTCAATGCCCAAGCGATTGCACCAATCAGCCAGATGAACTTTGCGAATACTGCGATGAATTCGAGATTTCGAACAGCCAGATAGAGGAATGCAACGAAAATCAGCGAAAACATCAGTGATTTAACACCGGCCAAGACCCGGGACGATGAACGTGCCGCTTGAAAGTTCACATGACACTTTGAGCACAGCTGCAACGGGAACGTCGTGCCCTGCCAAAGTTCGTCGGCCGCACCAGCAACAAGCTTGACTCCCCCGTGGAGTGTCGGGCGAATACCGCCATCATCGGAGACATGACGTTCCAGCATGACATCGAACGTAATTGGGATCAGATAGTCGGCTTTTACGCATCGACAGGCGTGACATAGCCCGTCAAAAGGTGTTTCGTGATCGTTTAATGCCCGTTGAATTTTTTCTAGGGGACTGAGTAATGGATGTTTGTCGCCGGACAACTCTTTGAGCTTGATTGAACTGGGGACATTGAGCGACGACCTGCAGGACGCGCAGACCTTTTTCGTGCCGGCATCAAACAGCTGAACTTCAGTTTTCGCACCGCATCCGCAGGTAATCAGATATTTCTCTGACATGTGACTCCACTCTCAGCAGGTGGCATCGCGACATAGTAGTTAGCTTTGAAACGGGTGCTCGAGAGTGTACTGGCGAGTCGAGAGCGTCGCAATTAATCCTGACACACTAGCGCCTTACAGGCCACAAAAACAATTCGATTCGGAGCCGGACGCTTGTGCGCTCCGGCTGACTGGGCCAGTGCCTGTTCCCGGTTCCATATTCAGAATTCAGAAATAAGTCTGTTCAACCCGGGATTGACTTAAATTGCTATCGCCGCTACAAGTCGCCCGCTTGCCCCTCCGTTCAGTCTCGCATCACTTCCCGGCCGTTCGCGCCGCACTTCACACATCCGCTTGATTTCAGGGAACCATCCCATGCGCAAGGTCCTTTGGTTGTTGGCCTTACTCACACTTTTCGGGTGCTCGTCCGCCAAGAAAGATGAGACCGTATCGGTCGAAGAAGGCGCCGAAGCGACTCCCGTGGCAGAACAAACCTCGGGGAAGGCGTTAAGTGCAGGTGTGACGGCCGAAACCAAACCGATGATCGAGAAGGCAACGAAGCTCGTTCAGACCGGGAACTTGGGAAAAGCTTTCGATCAACTCAATGAAGTCATTAAATCCGATCCGAAATGTGCTGCAGCGTACTTCATGCGAGCGGGCATTTTCGCCGATGCGGGCCAGAACCAGCGATCGGCGGCCGATTTCACGAAGGCCATCGAACTGGATCCAAAGAATGCGGACTTCCATAACGCCCGGGGCTTCTTTTATCTGACTCGTCAGGAACTGGGTAATTCACTGAAGGATTTCGCTGAGACAATCAAGTTGAATCCGCAGCATGCGCAGTGCTACAACAACCGCGGCCTGGCCTATGTGGCTCAGGGCAAATTTAAAGACGCCGTCGACGACTTCACCCAGGCCATCAAGCTGGGACCGAAGAATCATGACGCCATGAATAACCGTGGTTTCGCATCTTTTCAACTCGGCGAATACGATCAGGCCCTGGCCGATTTCGATGCGGCCATTAAGTTGAATCCGGAATACTTGAATGCCTACAACAACAAAGGTCTATTGTTCTTCAAACAGGAGAAATATGCCGAAGCAGCCGCTCAATTCTCAGAAGCGGCCAAGCGTGACCGGTTGAATGCCAAATATTATCGTCACCGCCATGAAGCCTATTTGAAGGCGGGGATGGAGAAACAGGCACGAGCCGATCTGGTCAAAATTGGTTGGCTGCA
>JAQGHT010000052.1 GCA_028291565.1 Planctomycetaceae bacterium
CTTTCTCGACGAAATGACGAACCGCGTCAGGCGCTGCGTCCGTTCGACAAGGGACGAGATGGGATGGTGCTGGGCGAAGGCGGCGCATTTTTCGTGCTCGAACGGGCCGATGCAGCGCGTCGTCGTGGAAGCCGGGTCTATGCGGAACTGGCGGGATTCGGTTCGTCTAGCGATGCCTCGCACATGGTTATTCCGTGTGCTGATCCCCAGCAGGGCATCACCGCCATGCGAAAAGCGATGGCGATGGCGAATGTCGATCCGCACGATGTCGACTATGTCAATGCCCATGCGACCGGAACCCCGGTCGGCGATGTCTGCGAGACTCGCATCCTGCATGGAGCGTTGGGAGCGGCCTGTCCTAAAATCCCCGTCAGTTCCACAAAAAGTATGACCGGCCATTTATTGAGCGCGGCGGCCGCAGTGGAAGCCATCGCGTGCCTGACGGCCATGCACCATGGAATAATTCCGCCAACCGTGAATCTGGACGATCCAGACCCCGACTGCAATCTGTTGCACATCGCGAATCATTCTCGCGAAGATCGCGTGCGCGTCGCAATTTCGAACTCGTTTGGTTTCGGCGGCAACAACACTTCTCTGGTATTGCGATCTGTGGCCTGATGTTACATCACTTCACCAGAGTCTGCTGGTAGGCGGCTAGGCAATCTTTGTGGACACCATGTGGTTCACCTGCAAAAACTCATCCAGTTCTGGTCGTGTGAATACTCCGGCACTCGCCCCGGTGCGACGGACACAGCTGGCTCCTAACGCACTGCCAATTTCGAGGCAGCGCAGGGTTTCGGCGCCTTCCAGCATCCCCAGAATATAACCGGCGGCGAATGCATCACCGCTTCCCGTGCCGTCCACAAAATTAACGGGAAATGCCTGAGTCCGAATACGATCCGTTCCACTGAGAACAACTGTGCCGGCGCCTCCGCATGTGATGATTGTGGTCTTGGCCCCCAGCTGTTGGAAGATTTTTGCTTGTGAGTGAGGATCGTGCTGTCCGGTGATGATCTCGGCCTCATCATTGTTGGGCAAAAAAACATCGGTCCAGGGCAATACTTCGCGCAACGTCGACAGGTAATCGGCTGGACCGGGTATTACCACGTCCAAAATCGTGGCAACGCCCGCCGAACGCGCATTTTGAAAGAGTTGCCGGATCGCGGTAGCACTCAATTTCGGAAGCGCATACAGACCACCGACATAGAGCACACGAATCGATTTCAGCTGCTCCGTTGTGATTTCAGTGCCGTCGAATTCGCCGTTCGCACCGATGGCATGAATGAACCGCCGGTCTTCGCCTTGCACGTTGATAATCAATGTGCCGCTGGTATCGACTCCCGGAGTTTCCACGAGACCTTCGGTTTGGACTCCGGATTGCGTCAGCCGCTCGCGAATGAATCGTCCGAATAAGTCCGCTCCGATTCGCGCAGAGATTCCGACTCTCACGCCTAACTTCGCCAGATCGGTGGAAACATTGGCCGCGTGGCCGCCGGTCTGCAGTTCCAGTCGCTCTGTCAGAAGCAATTCGCCTGCCCGCGGCATACGAGAAACCGGGATACAAAGATGGTCAGCGACCGCCAATCCAGCACAAAGACAATCAAGCATGGTTCAGTTCAAGTTGAAGTTCAGAATCCAGTCCAGTAAACGGCGATCAGAACGCCACTTCACGTTCGATAACACTTTAGCCGATCGCCAGGAAATTAAGAAAGGGGCTGCTTCAAATCGGTACCCAGACGACGGGTTGGTGAAAATGCCTCTGGGCTGAAATATTTATTGGAAGCGTCGGCGTAAGCCTAATGATCATCTTGGGAACTACAGCATTGCAGTCCGCCGCCTCCCGTACCAACGAGTGTTGCCTCATTACTTCTTTTCCTGAAAATTCGTTTAACCAAATTCACGTAGCTTGGTAAACCTTGCCGATAAACAAGACTGTAGCGGCCACGCGCCCGCTTCGCCCCGCCTTTTAAGACATCTCGTCTGCCCGCCATTGCTGAATTCATCCCGTATCGGGATCCCGCCCAATTATCGTTTTCAACTGCGTAAGCCACCACGCGGCCTTTAGCAGTGTTTACTCCCACGCCTGACTTGTCCGACTTCTGCATTTGGAATACTCCCTGTCGACTTTCGCTTGGGTCGCCCTTCGGCTGACCGAGGTGAACGTCAGGAGGCCTATTTTGTCATCACGAATCGCAAATTCATTCCAACGCTGGTTACTGACGTCGACGCTCGCCAGCTCACTGGTCATTGGCGGTACCGTGCTGGGGGAGGCAGGGCCGTTGCGCTTTCCGTTTGGTTCGGGAAGCGATTCGCAGCAGAAGCCTCAACAGCAGTCTCAGAAGCAGCAGGGACAGCCAGTCGATCGCTTGAAAGCGACCGGTTTTACACAACAAAACCAGGACGAAACCGACGTCGACGATCCCACGGAAGATATCCAGACCCGACTGGCCAAGAATGCTCGCAATGTGCGATTGAATTTCATGGAAGCGTCGTGGAAAACGGTACTCAATAGCTATGCCAAACAAATTGGCAAGAAACTCATCGCAGAGCCAAGGCTGATCCCGTCCGCCCGATTCACAAGGACCGATCGGTCGAATTACACGGCAGCTGAAGCACTCAAAGTTCTTAACAAGGAATTGCAGAGCTACGATTGCAAGCTGGTTGAAAAATCCAATCAGTTGGTCTTAATGGATCTCACCGCGACTCATCCGAACTATCCGCGTCCGACAATCGACAGTCAGGGTATTGTGACCGCCCACGCCTTGCCAGGTGAAGGCGAGAAGAACGCGATCGGATTTGGAACTTCGCAACGCTTGAATGTGATTCAAGCGTCGGATGCCCGGGAAGTCCCCATCTCCACGGATCCAGTTTATCGGCGTTCCAATAACCCGATCCGTCAAGTAGCCGCAGTGTCCGAATCGACGCTGGCTCGGGATGCATCTGAGGATCCGTTGCTGTCGGTTCCGCTTCGCCATCGACGAGCGAAAGAAATCGCGAATCAGCTCTATCGCGCCTTTCAAAAGCAGTGCGAAGTCGTCAATGAAGGACCGGACGGGCTGCCTGCCATCCGTGTGCTTGAGCCCGCCCAAGCAGCGCATGAAGCAACGAATACTCGAGGTCGAATAGTCCTGGCCGCTCCCAGGCGTTTAGCACGATTCACGATCGCGCTGGATGCCGATCGAAATCAGATGAGCATTCAGGCCTCACCGGCAACCGCTCGGCTTGTCGCATCCATGATTCGAAAGTTGGATGTCCAAGAATTCTCAGATTCAGCAGTGCAACTGTTCGCCAGTGAGCATGGCACTGAAGTCGAGAACATGGCCGAGCTGGTACGCACCCAGCTGGATAAACTGGAGCGCGCCCGAAATCGGCCGCCATTGAATCGCGCAGTCGCGTTCCAGGGTGACGATCTACCGCCAGCCGCAGACCCCGATCAACCTGAAGAAACTCCCCGCGCCAAAGGGAGATCGAGCCGAGTCCAGGTTGATCCTGACCAACCCGCGACACGTCAACCTCGGATCCCGGGAACCGCCAAACCTGGCGACCCCAAGGCCGGGGGCCTTGATCTCGGTACGTTGCGGGGCGATGTCCGGATTGAAACGTTGCCGGACCTGGGGGTCATGATTTTAACCGGCAATGAAAAGGATGTGGAACGTGTCAAGGCGATCATTCAGGAGATTGAAAAGCTGAGTGCCGGGGCGACTCCCGACGTGCATTTGTTACTGTTGAAGAATACCAATTCCGAAGCTCTGGCAGAATTGTTGTCGCAAGTCTACGAGCGCTTGAATGGACGCCGTCGTCCCGGCGGCGCGGCCGGCCCTGCGACTGGGGGACCAGCTGCTCCCGCAGGCACTGTGAACCAGTCGGTCACGATTATTCCCGTCGTCAAACCGAATGCGATCCTCATTGTTGCTTCGGCGACCGATATTGAGTCTGTTCTAAAGCTGGCGGAGGAACTCGATCAGCCCGTTGATCCGACCGCCGAATTCAAGATGTTCCGATTGAAGACAGCAGTCGCGTCGCAAGTTCTGTTGACCATTCAAACGTTTTATGAAGGACGCGTTGGTTTAGGTTCCAGAGTCCTGGCTGTCGCGGACGTAAGAACCAACTCGGTTCTCGTTCATGCCCGGCCACGTGACGTGGAAGAAGTCGCGGCACTGATCAAGGAACTCGATCAAAGTGATCCTGCTTCGGTCAGCCAGATGAAAGTCTTTCAACTGCGTAACG
>JAQGHT010000062.1 GCA_028291565.1 Planctomycetaceae bacterium
GTTGTGTCAGATTCATGGGATTTCGGTGGCCTTCGTCGCGAATCAGTTGCTGATTCATTGCGGCGAGAAGTTCAGCGTCATCGAGAGTCGCAAAGCGGTAGTGAATTGGGTTCATGTTGGGTATTAATAGGATAGAGAATCCGGATCAAAACATTGGAAGAACAATGGTAACCGGACGCAAACAGTGCTTTATACTGTTCGCGGCCACGAATGAATCTTTCTCGATGCTTATCCCCGCGATCAAGCGTCTCATTCTTAATCATGCGCGGTATAATGCAAAATCGGTGTAAGGCCCGTGAACGAAGCCGAAACCCGTGCCGAACAGGAGGAACAATGGACAATTGGAGTCCCCATGAGCGTTGACGGCCCACGATCCGAATTCATCCTGTATCAGACCGAAGATGGTCGCACACGGATCGAATGCCGATTTGAAAATGAAACCATTTGGTTGACGCAAAAGCTGATGGCAGAACTGTTTCAGAAAGATGTTCGAACCATCAATGAGCACATCCAAAACGTCATTGCTGAAGGAGAATTGGCGCCCGATTCAGTTATCCGGAAATTCCGGATAACTGCCGCCGACGGGAAAACGTACGACACACAACATTACGGCCTGGAGATGATCCTAGCTGTCGGTTATCGCGTGAAATCCGTGCGGGGCACGCAATTCCGCAAGTGGGCGACGGCACGATTGAGCGAGTATTTGTTGAAGGGCTTCGTCATGGATGACGAACGGCTCAAGAATCCGCCGGGACCCGGTGTTCCCGATTATTTCGATGAGTTATTGGAGCGGATCCGCGACATTCGCGCCAGTGAACGGCGAATGTACCTGCGAGTCAAGGACATCCTGGCATTCGCGGGAGACTACCGGCCTTCCGAACCAGAGACACAAGTTTTCTTTCAGACGATTCAAAACAAGCTCCATTTCGCGGCCACGGGCAAGACCGCGCCGGAACTCATCGCGGAACGTGCTGATGCATCGCAGCCCAATATGGGCCTGACCACGTGGAAGGGAGCCACTGTTCGAAAAGGAGACGTGACCGTCGCCAAGAATTACTTGCAGGAGGAAGAGATTTCCCAACTCAACCGCATCGTCGTCATGTTTCTGGACTACGCGGAAGATCAGGCGAAACGCCGCAAACAGGTTTTCCTGCATGACTGGAAAACGAAGCTGGATGATTTTCTACGATTCAATGACCGAAATGTGCTGCCCAATCTCGGTAAAGTATCACGTGAAATCGCGGATGAGAAAGCAGAACGTGAATACACGCAGTTTAGTGCACGGCGCCGCGCCGCAATCGAATCGCAAGCCGAAAACGAGGCGTTTCAAGAACTCGAGGAAACCATCAAGAAACTGCCTAAGCCGAAGAAAAACGTGTCTGGGGACGAAACATGAATGACGCAGAAACCCGTGCCGTGCATATCGACCCGCTTCAAAAGCTGCTGGGGGGGCGTCGAGGGAAGCCACATCCGTCGATATCAAGGGGCGTGAGGATGTTCTTGAATTGCAGAAACCAGCGACGGCAAGTATGAGCGGATGGCTCGTCTGCCGTCGTTGACCGGACTGCGACGGGGAACCGTAAAGGCAACCAGATGCGAAAATGAGACTTCGACAATTGCCGAAGTGGTCACGCAGTCAAAGCAGAAGACCCGCTGGCAACTGGTGCCAACGGGTCTGTCATGAAAGCGGGCGAAGGGGATCGAACCCTCGACATCAACCTTGGGAAGGTTGCGCTCTACCGCTGAGCTACGCCCGCAAAATCAAGGGCCAAACTCGGCCATGATTCGACTTCGAAATCATAAGGCTTGTTTTCCGTCCAGTCAAGTTCCGTTGCCGTAACATCGCATTCGTGCATTTGTTTGGGAGATGTTCCCCAGTCGGCAGCGATAAAATCGTCGCATCCTCAATCCCAGGATTACCCTCCGGCTTAAACCGGACGCTCGTCGTGCATCTTCAGGATGATCGGCGTGGCCGGGTATGGCTGGTTTTCGTATAATTGGTGTTGGGACACTGGGCTGTATTGCTTGCGGTCTCATTGGAAGCTGAAGTCGAAGTGTGAGTTTTCGCAGAGATAGGGAATTACTTTCTTAAGCATCAGGAACGTGCGCCATGCCGCTATTTGAATATCACTGTCAGGACTGTGACCACGATTTTGAGGTTTTGGTTCGCGCGGGCGAAAAACCTCAATGCCCGACGTGTGAATCGACGAAGCTCGAGAAACTGATGAGTGCCTCGGCCGCACGTGTTGGGGGAATGCTGTCGATGACCTCAGCCTGCCCGCCGAGTAGTGCGCCGCCATGTAGCCCCACTTGCTGTCGGTTGCCGCAGTAAGTCGAGGCATCTGACGGTTTTGAAGTTGCGCGGATTGCAGACTGAAATCGTTAAGAACCTGCCAAACAACTGGTACGTCGAAGAGTTTGCCTGATCGGCTATTGAAAAGCTCTTCGACTGCGAGTTTCGGAGAGACATCGCCTACAAAAAAAGCAGGTTGTTTGGCTGCTTCGGAGTTCTGTCTTCAGACGGCGCGAAAGGCCCTTCGAAATTGATCCTCGCCGCCTGAAGACGGAGCTCCAACCGTAAAGTCGCAACTTCAATACTGCAGGCAGGAACCATCCGGCTTATGCCGGATGGTTGCCGTTTTTCGACTTCATCAGGTGTCATAGCCCAGGTTCGGGGAAAGCCAGCGTTCGATTTCTGGAACCGTCATTGCTTTTCGTTCTGCATAGACTTGGACCTGGTCCTTGGTGATCATATCGACACTGAAGTAGCGCGACTGCGGATGGGCGAAATAGAGGCCTGACACGGCCGCCGCCGGGTACATGGCGTAACTTTCCGTCAACTGAATCCCTGTGTTCTGTTCTGCTTCAAGCAAATCGAACAGCGCCCGTTTCTCGGTGTGGTCGGGACAGGCGGGGTAGCCCGCTGCCGGCCGGATTCCTCGGTATTTCTCGGCGATCATGTCGTCGGTCGAAAGTCCCTCTTCGCGACCGTAGCCCCAGTCGTCCCGGACCTGCTTGTGCAGGGCTTCGGCGAAGGCTTCCGCCAGACGATCTGCGAGTGACTGGGCCAAGTTTAACTGATAATCGTCGTGCTCGGCTTTAAAGCGGGCGACAACTTTTTCCATTCCCAAACCCGTAGTCACGGCGAAAGCACCGATGTAATCGGTCCGCCCGCTTTCAACGGGGGCGATGTAGTCCGACAGCGATCGATAATCGACCTGACCGACCCGTTCCCATTGCTGACGCAGGAAATGGAACGAATTGACCACCTTGCGGTCCGCATGCGGCAACTCGGCAGTCTCAGGTGTATAAAGTTCGACGTCGTCTCCGACTGAATTCGCTGGCCAGAATCCATAGACACCGTTGGCCTGCAGCCACTTGCCATCAATGATTTGACGCAAGAGAACTTGGGCTTCGTCGAATAACTTCTTCGCTTCGATGCCCACCACGGGATCTTTGAAGATTGCCGGATATTTGCCCTTCAACTCCCAGCTCATGAAGAACGGTGACCAGTCGATGAACGGAACCAGTTTCTCCAGCGGAAAGTCCTGCAGGACTTTCACACCGACAAACGCAGGTGTGTCGATTCGAACTTGAGCCCAGTCCGTCTGAAATTTATGTTCGTACGCATGCTGATACGGCACCAGCTTATGCTGTTGCCGCTGAGCAAATCGCTGGCGGTCACGATCCTGTTGACGCAGATTTTCGGCATCGAAAACCGGTCGTTTCGCCTCGTCCAGCAGCTGATTCACGACGGGGACCGCCTTTGAGGCATCCAACACATGGACTGTCGTGCCATTGTAATTCAAGGCGATTTTTACCGCGGTATGCCGTGCGGACGTGGTCGCTCCGCCGATCAATAATGGCGTCGTGAAGCCTTGCCGCTTCATTTCTTTAGCGACATGGACCATTTCGTCCAGCGAAGGGGTGATCAGACCGCTCAGACCGATCACATCCACCCCGTATTGTTTGGCCGTCGCCAGAATCTGCTCGCACGGAATCATCACGCCCAAGTCGATGATTTCGTAGTTGTTGCAGGCCAGTACAACGCCCACGATGTTTTTACCGATATCGTGAACGTCCCCCTTGACGGTCGCCAGCAGGATTTTCCCGCGCGCCTGGGCTGCCAGACCGGCCTTGGCCTTTTCCGCTTCCATGAATGGCAGCAAATAGGCGACGGCTTTCTTCATGACGCGGGCACTCTTGACGACCTGCGGCAGGAACATCTTGCCCTCCTGGAACAGGTCTCCGACGATACTCATGCCGGCCATTAACGGACCCTGGATGACATCCAATGGAGCAGCATATTGTTGGCGGGCCTCTTCAGCATCCTGATCGATGAAATCGGTGATGCCTTTGATCAAGGCGTGCGACAGGCGTTCCTCGACCGTTCCCAGACGCCATTGTTCGACGGCATCTGGTGCCTGGGTACTGGCTGAGGCCTTAATCTGTTCTGAGTACGTGATCAGACGCTCGGTCGCGTCTGGCCGGCGGTTGAGGACTACGTCTTCCACATACTGCAGCAGTTCTTTGTCAATTTCATCATAGACGGCGAGTTGTCCGGCATTCACGATGCCCATATCCAAACCAGCACGGATGGCGTGATAAAGAAAGACGGCATTAATGGCTTCGCGCACGACTTCATTGCCGCGGAACGAGAAACTGACATTGCTCACGCCGCCGGACGTTTTCGCTCCCGGACATTTTTGCTTGATCTTTTTCAGGGCTTCGAAGAACTCGACGGCGTAGTTCGAGTGCTCTTCCATCCCCGTTCCGATGGTGAGGATGTTTGGGTCGAAGATGATATCTTCCGGCGGAAACCCGACTTGTTCGGTCAATAGTTTATAGGTCCGTTCGCAGATCGCCACCTTATGATCGGCTTCGACGGCCTGGCCATGTTCATCGAAGGCCATGACGATGACCGCGGCTCCATACCTGCGGATGAGCCGGGCTTGTTGCAGAAATTCTGCCTCCCCTGCCTTCAGGCTGATGGAATTGACGATGCCCTTACCGTCCAGGCATTTCAGGCCGGCCTCGATCACGCTGAATTTAGAACTGTCGACCATGATTGGAACATGGTTGACGTTTGGTTCATCATGAATCAGGTTCAAAAAGCGGACCATGCACTGCTCACTGTCAAGCAGTCCTTCGTCCATATTGACGTCGATCATGTTCGCGCCGTTTTCGACCTGCTGGCGGGCGATATCGAGTGCGGCGTCGTAGTTTTCTTCCTTGATCAGGCGGGCAAACTTTTTGGATCCCGTCACATTGGTCCGTTCGCCGACCATCATGAAATTGGATTCGGGCCGCAATTCGAACCGTTCCTTACCGCAGAACGCCGACCAATGTGGGACTTCAGGGATTTTTCGCGGCGCGATTCCGTCGACCGCCTGCGAGATCGCGCGAATGAATTCCGGGTTTGTCCCACAGCAACCGCCAACGATATTCACCCAGCCGTTCTGGGCGAATTCGCGCAGGTTTTGGGCCACTTCGCGCGGGGTCGAATCGAAGCCGCCCATTCCATCGGGCATGCCCGCATTGGGATAGCAACTGATGTAGTGCGACGACATGTTGGACAACGTTTCGATATACGGCCGCATCTGCACGGGGCCGACACCGCAGTTCAATCCAATGGTCAACGAGGGGAAGTGCGAAACCGAAGTATAAAAGCCTTCCATCGTCTGGCCGGTCATTGTGCGGCCACCGACGAAGATCGTTCCGGAAACCATGACCGGAATCTTGATGCCCAGTTCTTCAAACACTTGTTCGATGGCGAACAGGCAGGCTTTCATATTCAGTGTGTCGAACGACGTCTCCGGCAGCAGCAGGTCGACGCCGCCTTCGATTAAGGCCCGGATTTGTTCGGCATACGATGCGACCATTTCGTCGTATGTGACTGGCCGATAACCGGGCCGAGCGGCATTGAAACCGAGCATGACCTTGGTCGGTCCAATACTGCCCGCCACAAATCGAGGTTTTTTTGGATTGTGTCGGGTGAATTCATCCGCCACGCCTTTGGCCAGACGAGTCGCTTCCAGATTGATTTCACGGGTCAAATCATCGATTCCAAATTCGCGCAACGAGATGATGTTCCCATTGAACGTATTGGTTTCGATGATGTCGGCGCCGGCCTCCAGATATTGCTGATGAATCTCGCGAATCATTGCGGGCTGGGTCAGGACCAGAACGTCGCTGGCATTTTTCAGATCAATCGGGTGCTTGGCGAAGCGCGTGCCGCGGTAGATCTCCTCGGTGGGCTCGTAACGATGAATCATCGTTCCCATGGCGCCATCGAGAATGAGAATGCGTTGTGAAAGAAGGTCGTGGATCTGGTCGGAGGCGGGCATGAAAAACTCGGTAAGGTCAGTTGGCACATCTCGTGACAAAGCTCGGCTCGGTCACGTCGTTTTCTGGAAGCACTACGTCGATCCGCATTCGGCAATACGGTCGAGCATCAATGATGATACCGCAAGGCCTCGAAGAACTTCACCCCGGAACAGACTCAAGGGACACAGGTTTGAATCTCAAGATGAATTCGGGAAAGAGGATACGCGCATTTTGCAATCAACTCAAAACGCGAATCTTTCCAGAATAACGGACAGGACCGCGAACGTCAAAGGCCTCTGTTGAGATCACGCCCGATGTTCGCTGCGTGTTGACGAGATGCTTGCTCTGTCAGACTAGAGGCACATCAACATTGGCAGGTTCGGTTGGGAATTCGAGGCTGTGTTTCTGATCAAACCGATCTTCCGCCCACGATCAGTTTAAAAACATCCGTCATGGGAACTCGAAACCCCGGGAGTTCTGACCCGCCTTCCAAGTCGTCGGGAAGATCAAAACTGCGAGAGGTACTATCCGGACGATGGACTGTAAGCGTTTGAAATCGAGGATTCACCACCCACACGACAGCAACCCCGTATTCGAGATAAAGTTGCACTTTATCCGCGACGCCACTCAGGGTGTCAGACGGCGACATGACTTCAACGGCTAAGACTGGTGGGCCCTCGGTGAGAAACTGACCTGGGGGAGTCATTTTCAAAACTTCCTCCGTGAAAAAAGCGACGTCGATTCCCACGGCTGTTTCGGGATCACGACACAAACGAACCGCAACATCACTATCAAGAATGGCCCCACGCATCGTTGGATGATTAATCAACCACAAATTGAGAAAGTACGAGATCCGAGAAGTCAAGAGGCTATGAGATTGTCCACGATATGTCATAGGAGTCTCGCGAAGTTCTCCGTGAATGAGTTCACGATCCATACCATCATCCGGCATGGCGAGTAGCTCTTCTGCTGTGATTGGACCAATGATTGTGCTCATGAACGATCCTTATACCGCGAACTCGTGAATGTTGGTTTTGGAGTAAAGCGTGAATGACTCAACTAAAAAACTCGCTCACGGCGATGTGGAAATTCGGTAGTTCCGGGTTTCCGTCAAGAATGTCGTCTTCACAGTGCGCAACCGCACGAGCATTAGGGCGGTGTACTGTGACTGTAACGGGGGACTCGCGACGTTCACATTCAGGACAGTTCTCTCATTGAGTAGAAAAAATCGAGAGCTCAGTCTGCTCGCTTTGGAATCAGTTTTACCAGGAGAACAATTTATTGACCGGAACGCTGAAATGGGGGAGTTCCGGGAATCCTTCCAAGTTTTGCTTGACGTTTAAGGTCACAACTGGTTCACCGCGGCGATGGATCGAAATCTGTTGGAAATCCGGATCGACGATCCAGACCATCGGTACCCCATATTCCAAATAAAGTTCTACTTTGTCGACGAGATCTTCGTGCTTGTCCGATGGTGAAATGATCTCAACCGCAAGCGTTGGAGGTCCTTCCAGCCAGGGTTGGCCTGACGGCGTTCGAGTTAAGTCTTCTGCCGAGAAATAGGCGACGTCAATCCCAACTGTTGTCTCGGGAGTTTGGGAAAGTCGCACACCAGCCTCGCCGGAACAGACGTCACCACTGATCTTGGAATCAACCATCCAATTTCCCAATAGTCGCGCCAGGATTGATGTAATTCGACTGTGGGCGTGATTTCGTCTCGTCACGGGATACTCTCGCAATTCGCCACGGATCAAATCGCGTTCAACCCCATCATCAGGCATTGCGAACAAATCGGTTGTCGTGAACGGAGGACTGGCGGCTATGCTCATTGCATTTCTCGCATCAACAAATCCAAGAGTCTAGATTTCTCATGACAAAACCAGCACGAGAACACCAAAAAGACATCACACGGAAATCCGAACGGTGATAGTCAGCGGAAGCGAAATCCGCTTTCATTGAACCAGATTGGGATTTCCACATCCAATTATTATAGCCATTCGACGGACGTCGGATCATCCGAGTTTGACCGATTGTGTTTCCAGAAATCCCAAGTCGTCAGACCGTGTCAAGCTGCGAAAATGCTTCACCGTCGCGTCGGTTGCGCCAAATGGATAGAATATGGTGTCACCCCGAATTTCAGCGCGGGTTCTGATTTATTCGCAGATCAAGTCGCTGATCGAAGCCATCAGTCTCCCCCAAAACGCGTTGCAGGCGTTCGAATGCTGGCTTCGGATTGTGTTTGCAAAGAAATGGTTCTGAGTCGATGAGTGTCTCTGGTACGAATCCGGTATCCGCCGCCCTAACGCCTGATGATGATGCGGCACTTCAAGGAGTGTTGGGATATCTCAACTTCGCCGGCGGAAAACCTGACCCTAAATTCCAGGGATACCTGAATACCCTGCACGGGCGATTGGGGCCATGTTGTTGGAAAACTTTGGCCGCCAGCCTGCGCGAGGCACTGCAACGCTTCAAGGGGTCGAGCGCCGTCTTTAGCAACGTTGATCAGGCTCAACAGGTCCTGAGCCTGGTCTTTGATCACGTTGCTCCGGCATATCGTGCGTACCATGTCGACCTGTTGTTCCAGGTCAAGGACGCTGATTTCGAAGCCCCGTTCTTTCTCGCGAGACTCTGTGAGGCGACTTTGGCACAGGGGGGCCCTTGGGACGAAACTCCACGAATCGTCCAGGGCGCTTTGCAACAACTTAATGATTTTATCGGGCATCGTCCGGTTGCCGTGCTCGAAAACGGGCAGCAGATGCAACCTTATGTGCACGAACGATTTCGGCCAATTCCGATTTATCTGGCTGGAGTCGGAGTTGCGGTTGGCCCCTATCAGGAGTTGCTGGAACGAGTCATCCAGCATCTGAAGGAAACTCCGCCCAGTGTCCTGGAAGACGCTCATTTTCATCTGGATCATCTGGAAGAATTGGCGCTGGATCCGCGGGCTTACGACCATCAACATCCGGTTTTCAAACGCACGAATTACATGTTCGGCGAGTGGGACCCATTCCAGATCGACAACAAGGGACACTACCGGCGATTTGTCCTGCGTTCCGTCGTCCTGGGGGCATTATTGGACTGGATGAAGACGGTTGACAAGTTGCCGCATCAGGAAGTGGTTTTCGAGGCCGCCGCAGTACTGTGCGGTACGATGCTGATGGCATCGACCATCAGTGGTTCAGGGCCGAACACCTATGATTCGACCGTCAGTCTGGGAACGTTGCTGTCCAAAGTGGCGAGGCAGCGGGACGCTTTCTATGCCCGATTACTGGGGGCGGTGAAAGGCAAGCACGGAGAGCGGTTGCGACGCGAGTCTCAATTGGCGAAGCAGCCGTTTGGCAAAGTCCGCCAGCATCTGAATTTGTATGTCGCGAACAATGGTTCGAAACAGGTGCAGCACGGACATTTGTCGTATCTTTTGGCGAGAATTGGGTTTCCGGAAGCAGCTCGGGAACAGGCTCTGATGATTCCCGCCAATTCGGCGCGGTTCGAATGCGAAATTGAATGGCGGCTGACGTCGGCCCATCTACGGCTCGACCGGGACGAAATTGTTTCCGCCGCTGAACTGTTGCCGGAAATCGAAGATTGGCTGAAGCGCGGTATCGACTGCGGTGCCTTGGCCGATCCGTGGAATATTCTCGGGTTTCAAGGCAATTTCCCGCTGTTTCATGCGCGCGAAGACACGGTCGTCGATCCTCGGATTGAAAAGCTACTGTACTTGATGGATCAGATCTTCGTGCTCTATGCCCGTTCTGTCAGCGAAGCGGCTGCTGTCGGACAGCGGATTCTGCGGGAGAAAATCGGCTATAACTATCAGAAGCTGGCTGAATGGTGGGACCAGTTTGCGAGTTCGACGGTGTCTGGATTGCCGGAAGTCAAAGGTCTGGAAAGCTTTGAGTCAGCAAATCAAGTGGCCGATGGGCTTGCGGAATGGCATGCCGCCGGGGAATCCGCGGGGGATATCTCTTTCTGGCGGCAGCATATTCACAAGTTCGAAACGTCCAAAGCTTATGCCCTGGTCCTGGATGTTTTATTGAGTAAACAGGATACGGTTGCGGCGATGGCGCTGCTGATTCAATGGCTCAGCCAGGCGGATCTGGTCGGGCTGGAATCTGGATCGTATTCATTCCATAACCTCGTCTTCCGCTGGTTGCGGCTGGTTTTGCGAATCGATCCCAAGAATGTGGCAGTCGGGACGGCACCCGATGAAGCCGCCGAAAACCTGCAGCGCTTCCAACGGGCCTGGCCAATTATCGTGCGGATGTTCGACTATATGGAAGCCAACGCCGGCGACTATTGGTCGGTCCCAACTTTGGATCTGGTCCTGCCTCGAATGCAACGGGCGGAAGACGAGGACCGTCCGGAAGACGAAGATGATGATGACGACGATCTGTTCGATGCGGCTTATGAAAATGTCGTGTTCCGCGATAGTGCCAAGGACGGGCACGAAGGCAGCACGATGGATTCGGGCCGTTCGTCATTCGACACGGATCTCGACACGCTGGCCCAGCGGCTCGATGGCCGGCTAAAGTTCCAGGTCACATTGTCGCGTCTCTGGCAGATTGCTTCTGCGACTTTTGCCACCGTCAAAATCCAGGCGACGAAGACGGGGCAGAAAGAAGTAGAAGAAGTTCTAGCGAAGCAGCATTTCGACGCCATCCGGAACTGGTACACACGCTCTCAAGAAATCCAGCGGGAGCTGCTGCGTCTGATGCAGGAAGTCTGGAAGCTGGAACTCGCCAAGCCCAGCGGCGACCATGACTCGCTGGTCGAATACGACAGGCAACTGCAGCTCAAATTCAATTTGATGAGCGGCATCATTTTCACGCACGTCGGCTGTCACGAAGCAACATGGCATCTCGCCAGCTGCCTCCCCGAGCAAATGCCGGCTGAAGGCCTGGCCGAATGGGAGCCGCTGACCATTACGATCTATCGGTCCATTCTTCGTGGTGAACCGGCTGAAGTTCGTGAACAGCTACCGCTGCTGATTCAGAAGTTGGCACACATCCCATTGTTGTACGTGCCTCTCGACCAGGGGGGCGATCCCGAGAAGATTCTGCGAACTCGGACGCTGCAGACGGTCATT
>JAQGHT010000073.1 GCA_028291565.1 Planctomycetaceae bacterium
TTTGAAATCCCTGGCGAACGTGCATTTTTACGTCGCTCATTTGAATTCATCCGTGTAATCTGTGTGATCCGTGGTTCAATAACGAATTGTCAATAGTTCGGACAGTAATTATTTCCTCGGTCCTAAGGGACGACAGAAGCTCTGGCACTGGGTACAGTGATAATAGACTCGACTAGCATTTCCACAACATCAATTGGCCGTTCAAGGGGGCGGGTCTACGAATTTCACATTTCGCCCGTTTGAGCAATTGAGATGAGCCACATTCACGGCCGGCGAAAACTGAAATTTAAAAACACCGGGAACGGCGCGATGCGGCAGTAACATGATCTCCTCGTCAAATGGATATGAAGATCTTATCTGGGCTGGCCGGTCGTTAACGGGGACTCAAGTCCTGGACTCGGATTCTTCCCCGACCGAAGCGGAAATTGCGGCGTTTCTCGGAAACAACAAGGCCGCTCTACTTGCGGCCAGGCAAGCTTTGCAGCGGGATTGCTATGTCACTGTCGTGTACGACGGTGCGTACATCGAGCAATTTGGCGTCGCCGCTGCCGCATTACGAAATCTCGCCAAGTGTCAAAATCTGAAGATAACTGACGCGGAACAACGTGGCGATGTTTCTGACGCCGTGAGAATTGGCTTGGATCTTTTCGATTTGGCAAACGCTTCCAGGCGGGGTGGATTGATTCTCAATTTCCTGGTGTCAGCAGCGATCGAGTCCACTGGCATTTATTGGTTAAGAAAATTGCGTCGGCAATTGAACGAAGCTGAAAGCAGATTCCTGGCAAACGATCTGTTGCGAGTTGAAGCCTCTCGGGAGGTGTTCGAAGAAATCCTGGCACGAGAGAAGCAATGGGATCTGGCTGTTCCTGGTCCGAGTGACGAGGAACTTCTTGCAGAGATGGATAAGACATTAGAAGTAGATGAAGTCGACTCGATTGCCGCGCGGCTCGTCCAGCAGGTGATCCGCGACGTTGTGAAGTTGCCCACGGCCGATCGAAATGGAATGCATCGGTCGATTGAGAACAACAATGTCGCCCTGTTGCGATTACTGGCCATCGAAGCAGCTTTGAACGCTCATTTCGTGGCTCGCGGCACTCTTCCGGAGAAACTGCAAGACCTCGCGCCGGAATTCATCGGTCGCCTGCCAATCGATCCATATAACGGAAAGTCGTTCGTATATCGAAGGACTCCTGATGGGTTCCAGGTTTACAGCACTGGCCCCACGGGCAAAGACCTGGGCGGTCAATTCGGTTCTTCGATGGACGTTCAATGTGGGCGAGCCGACCTTTGCCTTGATATGGGTGATTATTCGTTCTCATGTCCCATCAATCCGCCTCGCGTGGGATTGGTTTCCAGTGTGATCTCGCGAATTCGCCGGTGTTTCCGGTAGCATAAGCCGCTGGCTTGTGCGGACTCAGTGAATGCTCGTGGAATTGCAGATACTACGAAATTATGGGCTGTGACTGGGGCGCCAGGATGTGTTGGCGAAAAATCGGGATCGCCACGCCTTTCAGAGCCTGTTGACAAACTCCGAATTGCAGCCTCAAATGCCCCGATCTCAAGTATTCGGTGGTCGATTTCGAATTATCGCGGCCACAATTCGGGATTGCGCGCAAACAACAGGTGAGAGCGGGAAGCGTGAATGGCTTGTTGTCGGACTCCCGTCTCCGTTTTGAGGCAGACTTAGCAGGGCTTATTGAGTCGCGCTGCGCTCACCTGGTTACTTCCAAGATCTGTTTATAAGGTCAGTATGAGTAAATGATCAGTTTTCAAGTCGCGGAGTATGATCACCTCCGAGTTGGGCGACAGACTGACTAAACCATGAAGTCGAGGGGTACAATCATGAAGGTTGTCATCGGATTGTTGTTCATTGGGCTTCTGCTACATCGCGGATCTTGGCGGAGCACTTAATGGAGGTGGCGAAGCTGCCCGTGTCTATATTGCTGACGACGGGTATTGGTATCTACATGGGACCACCGCTCACGGATTCCTTGTCGCAGGTGCGATGGCCGTGAAGATCGTCCGCTGATTGGAGCGGACGTTCCCTTTGGAGAAATCAACAAAGACTTATTCGTGGCTGCGAACTGTAAAAACTTCAAGTCGTGCAAAGGCCGCTGAACCACCCCGGCGAGCGGGGTGGCAGGTAATTCGCGGATCGTCTCCAATGCTCATCAGAATTTGGCTTGCTGAACTGTGTTCTGGTAAAATAGGGTCGGCGTGGTGACAAATTCGTTGTCGAGCTTCGCGGATTACGAAGCGACGTGTACTCACCTGGCGGACCAAACTGGCCAAAGAATTGCCGATGATGGTTCATCTTCGCGGAAATCGAGCGGTTTCACTTCGGGTGTGCCGGTTTGCAGTGCTGAATCGTGCCGTTGTTTTAGAGCTGTTCTCGGCGTTCAAACAGTGCGTTTCGGGACACCTTTCGCCGTCCTCCCGTGCGTTTGGATTCAGCAGCATGGGATTTTCCATCAAATCAGTGACTTCTGTGACGTGTGTGCCAGGCGAATGGAATTTGAAATCTGAGATCTCAAATTTCAAAAATGATTTGACGACCAAGGGACGCAAAACGCTTTGATCAATTACGGGGGTCTGGCAAAAAGTGTCCAATTTCGAACAGAATTATGATCCACAGATGACGCAGATTTCGCAGATGAGAAAGGGAATAACAGCTCGTGTTTGATCATTCCTCGTCGCAGTCCAATACCGTTACGACTCGTACCAAAAACATCTGCGAAATCTGTGGAAGATCACAATGCGGAATGAGCGGTTTCGAAGAATCGTTTCCATGAATTCTCGGTGCCAGTCGATATCTCGCTTCGGTTGTGGTTATTGATCCGCGGCATTGATTCAAACCTGACGGCGTTTTGTGGTCGCGGTCGGCTTCGCCGAAGTGCCGCCCGGCAGGCGACACCTGCGGTAGGTCCCGCTCGCCAAGCGGGACTCTCGGCGCCAGCCGAGCCGCGACCTGATCGTGTCGAGAGGCGAACGATGTCATCGCGGATCCCGGAAAGAATTCTTGATCTGTTCGACATTTCGAAGTCAATACGCTGTGATTCAGAGGGAATTTCCTTGCCATTCGGTGTGTCACACCAGTTCCCGAATTTGAAAAGATCTAAGACAAGTTACGACATGATTGTCAGCAAAAGGCCACCTTTTCGGCCCCTCGCCTGCGACCAAGCTTACCCAGCGTGTCCACGGCCTCTGCCTCCCCGGCGAGCGAGGTAGCGGGGGATTCGCGAATCGTCTCCAACGCTCGTCAGAATTTGGCTTGCGGTACTGTGTTCTGGTAAAATAAGGGCGGCGTGGTGACAAAATTCGTTGTCGAACTTCGCGGATTAGGTAGCGGCGTGCACTCACCTGGAGATGGGGATTCCGTCATGGGTCTGCGTGAGTTTTTAGAGCGACTTTGGCCACCTTGCGTGGACGACCTGACGCAAATTCCGTGACAAATCAGAAATATTCCGTATCTTGAAACACCGACCGATGTAAACATGCGTCAATAATCCAAACAGGATTTTGAAACACAGAGAAACAGAGGGCACAGAGGCCTTCGAGTGAGATTTCTCTGTGCCCTCTGTACCTCTGTGTTTCAAACCTCAAGCATTATTCGATCAACTTGTTTGGAAAGATGGCCAAAGTCGAACTGAGAGCGGAGGGAATTCGCAGGACGACTTCGACAGAAATTACTCGCCAATTGGGTACAAACTCAATTCCTCGCCAATTGGGTACAAATCTGTCTGTCAGGGTGCGCAAAAAGACACCGAGCCGTCGCCGGCTCGGAGTCTGGTGATTGTCAGCCGCGATCGCGGCGAATCGAATTAGCGGGAGAACTGAATGTCGTGAATCTCCCCCCACGGAATCCCGTGCTCCCGATTCTGGAATAGGACGTAGATGAAGTGCTGATCCGTATCCAACACCTGCACCCGCACGAAACTTTCGCCCTTGGTCGTGATAATGTCGA
>JAQGHT010000103.1 GCA_028291565.1 Planctomycetaceae bacterium
TGGCCTTCTCGCGTCCTCCGAAGCCGCGCGAGACAGCTTTGGCTCTTGGCCGGCTGGCGAAAGCGAAGGATCCAGTCGCTGAAAAAGCCGCGATTGAGGATATCCTCTGGGCTTTGATCAACACAAAGGAGTTTATGTATAATCACTGATGCAATTGTCGTAAAGTTCCGATGTGGTTTCAGTGGACGGAGTTAGGCATATTTCTGTACCCTACTGGCGGCGAGGATTTGAAATGCCAGATGTGGTGATTTTCGACTCGGTCAGCGCGGCGAATACAGAGATTCCGCAATGCCTGAAAGCACGCCGGCAACGAATGTAGCGAGATCGCGTTGTCAGCACAAAAGGCTTAAACCATGCGCTCCTGTCAATACGTGTTCCTTGTGGGATGTACCGTCTCCTGCTAAACAGAATTCGAGTCAGGCTGGAATCACTTCGCCACGGGTCAGGTCGTCAACCGTCTGACGGCTGCGGATCAATTTAGGTTGGCCGTCTTGAATCAGAACTTCAGCTGCCAAGGGCTTCGAATTGTAATTTGACGCCATGACGAATCCGTAGGCTCCGGCCACTTCCAGGATCAACAAATCGCCGACTTTCGCGGACGGGAGTTTCCTGCGGCAAACCAGACCACCTTCTTCTTGTGTGAAGATATCACCCGATTCGCACAACGGTCCGCCCACGACGACTTCGCTGAGTGAACGACTTTCCGGGACGTCGAGCGACATGGGGTGGTACGAACCGTACAGAATGGGACGGGCTAGATTGTTGAAGCCGGCGTCGAGCAGGTAAAACGTATTCTCGCCCGATTGCTTGATCGCCCGGACCTCGGTAACCAAAAAGCCTGATTCGGCGACCAGGTAGCGACCGGGCTCCAGTTCCAACGTCAGTTTGTGCCCGAGTTTCTCTTGCAGGCGCTGACGCGTGGCGTCCCACAATTGATAATAGACCGGAAGATCCACATAGGTTTGAGATTCTTTATAAGGCACCGGCAGGCCCCCACCCGCGGAAATTGTGGTCACACTCCGCCCAACTTCCAGGACGGTCTTTTCCATCGCGCCGCAGACCTGAGCCAGATGCTCCAGATCCGTTCCGGAACCGATGTGCATGTGGATTCCGGTGACTTCGACGCCGTATCGTTTGGCCCGCGCTAAACATTCGCCGACTTGTTCGTGCCAGATTCCATGCTTGGAACTCGAACCGCCTGTGTTCGTTTTCTGACTGTGCCCGTGGCCAAATCCGGGATTGATTCGCAGCGTGATTTGATGGCCGGGCGAGACCGCGCCCAATTGATCGATCATGTCCGGCGAACCGCAATTCACATGCAGCTGGTGTTTGACTACGAGTTCCAGTGCGTCTCGGTCAAAGATGTCTGAGGTGTAGACAACCGGATGGGGCGTTCCGTGCGCGGCGAATCCTGCTTTGAATGCGCGATGGACTTCGCCCGCGCTGACTGCGTCGACCACGACTCCGTGGCGGCGGCACAGATCGAGAATGGCGATATTTGAGCAGGCCTTCTGCGCGTAACGCACGACGTCGAATTGCTGCAGATCTCGAATCCGTTCCTCAATTTTCGCCGCATCATACACATACGTCGGAGTGCCAAATTTGCTGGCCAATTCAGAGACGGGAACGCCAGCGATTTCGTGGCGAATGACGGGGAATGAGCTGACAGTCGGCATGGTCGTCCTAAGTTCTCGCCCGGCTTCAGTATCGGGGAGTTTTTCGAGAGTGGCGAATTCACTTTTCACAGACAATGCAAGTTAGCGATTTTGGGCAGAATCGGCCAGTGATTGATGAGATCAGTACGAACTGGGGCTGGCTATTGTTGTCTGTACAATGAGTCGGAACACACTCTCTCCGATAATTCACCACAACATGCAAACCTGAAACACGTGTTTCCATCGTCCCCCCGGGGACTTTGCATTTTCGTGGCCATGACCGTCCCCCGTTTAAACGGTGGGCGATTGTCGATCGTCCCTGACTGGACTGGATCGGGTCGACTGCAACTACGCAATTTTAAATGGTATACATCGAGCTTGTATTTGGATGAAAAAAGCCGTGTAAAGTATTATGAATGAAGTGCTTGCGGCAAGGCGTCCGCATTCGCGGCAAATTCGTTCAAGTCGGAGTAATCGATAAAGTCGATTGGCACTGACTGCCGATATTCTAACGGACAAGAGTGCGTTTGGGCTGGTTCTCGGATCTCGTGATGGGTTTCCCGTTTCGTAGATTTTGAACCAGGCCGCGTCGGATTCAGAAATCATTCTTGATCGTTTCGTCACCACGCAGTCGATCCTTGCGCAGAATTTTCCCACGCAAATCCCCGTCAAAACTTGATCAGTTCGGTCCATTTGGGCTGACGAATCGTCATTGGAATCCCATTTCAAGGGCATCATCCGCTGACGGAATCAACCAAAATAAAGAATATCGTCATGGGAATGAATCTGGGGCTGAATCTGGTGGCGCAATATGTCGCTGAAAACTGGCTGGGTTTGAAGCGGCGGAATCGGCGGAATCACACTCGTGGCGACTCGCCAGCGAATCTGGAAGTGTTGGAGCAACGGGAGTTGCTGACGACATTCACCGTCACCACAGCGCTCGACGACAGCACTTCCGCATCGACCATGAGTCTGCGTGAGGCAATCAACGCTGCGAATGCAAGTCCAGGAGCCGACACAATTCGATTCGACTCGGCATTGAGCGGCCAAAGCTTTCTATTGACTCAGGGCGCGCTGACAATCACTGATCCTTTGACCATTGTTGGTCTTGGTGCCACGAACACTGTGATTAACGCCCAGCAGAAATCTCGCGTATTTGCTCTGACCAGTTCTGCCGGAGACGTGACGTTGGACAGCCTCACGGTCAAGAGCGGCAGGACGGATGCGGATGGACAGATGGGAGCTGGCATCTTTTCAGAGTCCAACGGGACTTTGACGGTGGAGAACAGCAGCGTCAATGCGAATGCGACGTTTGGAAACTGGTCTCAGGGTGGTGGAATCTACAATTCCAATGGTGCGGTGGTCGTGATCAACAGTACGATCTCGGGCAATACGACTAATGGGAATTACGCACCTGGCGCCGGAGTTGCGACGACAAACGGCGACATCACTCTTGTGAATACCACGATTTCCAACAACATCACAGCAGGTGCGAATTCGAGCGGTGGTGGCGTCGCGACGTTTTGCGGCGATGTGACTCTGACGAACACGACTGTCACCCAGAACGCGACATTAGGCCCGTTCTCTTCCGGTGGCGGCCTGTTTTCCGGTGCGTTAAGTACGCAGCATACAAGCGCGGTCACCATCAATAATTCGATCGTCGCCCAGAATGTCAGCTATCACAGCACTTATATGGACATCAGTAAAAACACCGGCGTGACGACGATGGCAATTAACAGCAGTCTGATCGGCGTGGGGGACGGAACTGGTTTTGCTGAAGCGCCGTTGGGAGCACCTGATCTGAATGGCAATCTGATCGGGACGTTCGCGAACAAGGTCGATCCGAAGCTGGGCCCGTTGGCTTATAATGGCGGAACCACGAAAACGCATGCCTTGTTGCCCAACAGTCCAGCCATTGATATGGGCAATAACGGACTGGCGCTGAATCCTGCTTTCACGGTGTTGACTGCGGACCAGAAAGGCCAGATCAGGGCGTTCGATACAACTGTCGACATGGGATCTTATGAATTGGAGACGGTACCGTCGGCGCCAACCGTTTCGTTCAGTACCGCGGCTCAGAATGTGGGTGAGGGGGCGGGGGTCATCACGGTGACCGTAAATCTTTCCAATTCGAGTTCGCATGCAATCACGATTCCGTTCACATTCAGCGGAACGGCCACGAATCTCGTCGATTATTCCTGCTCGACGAGTTCACTGGTGATTCCGGCCGGTGCCACATCGGGGACAATTTCCCTGATGATTCTGGATGATTCCGCCGTTCAGAGCAACGAAAGTCTGGTCATCAAACTGGGAACTCCGGTGAATGCGACTTTGGGCAGCATTTCCACAGAGACATTGACAATTGTCGACAGTTCCCAGGGGGCTCCGACGAGTCTGAATTTATCGGCCCAAAATGTGACGGAGAACGTTGCCAATGCCGTCGTCGGAACTCTGACTTCGACTGATCCCACGTTAAACAACACGGAATCGTATTCGATCCAATCGGGCGGGCAGGGCAGCCTGTTCACAATTGTTGGCAATCAATTGAAGGTGGGGGCCACTGGTCTCAATTACGAATCGCTGACGGGTGGTGTCGCACTGGTGAATGTCCGGGTCACGAACAGTATTGGCGCCTTCCTCGATAAGCAGTTCGCGATCACCGTCAAAGACGTGAATGAAGCGCCTTCGATGGCGACGGGACAGGCCTTTTCCGCACCACTTAAGGCAAGTTTCGGCACAGTTGTGGGAAATGTCGTCGCATCAGATCCAGATCTGACGGCACCCTTCAATAAATTGACGTACAGTATCGTAGGTGGCAATACAAATCAGGCGTTTACGATTGATAAAGTAACAGGCCAGATTACGGTCGCGTCTTCCTCGGCGTTGAACACGAGCGGCAAGAAGTTCACATTGCAGATCAAGGTCACCGATGGAGGCAGTCCGGCCCTGGGAATCACGCAGACCGTGACGGTTCAGACCGTGACGCCATTCCTGGTGAAGTTGACCGGAAACGTCGGTAAGATTACCACCGCTCCGAATGCGGCAGTCTCACTCGATCCCTTGGCCGCTTTGACGAATCTTGATTCCAACACAAATCTGACCGCGGCTCGTGTCACGATCAGTGAGACCGGAGGTGGCAGTGCCGCCGATACGCTGTTTGTACGAACGGCCGGTGCTGTGAAAATGAACGGCAGCACGATTCTCGTGAACGGCGTGGTGGTCGGTCACACAACAGGCGGAGTCAACGGTTTGCCACTGTCGATCAACTTTACCGCGGGCAGCAAGACGGCGGTGAATGCCGTTCTGAGCGAGATCGCCATGCAAACAGTCCATTCCACTTCGTCGCAGCCGACTAGGACTCTGAAATTCCTCGTCACGGTCGGTGGATTTAGCGCTTCGACAAACATGACCGCGAAAGTTGTTTGATTGCATCGAGACGAGTATGCCGCGGCGAATCATCCCGGCTAATCTGTGGGGCAAGTGAGTCTGGCCGAAGGCACAGCGAGAGCGGTTTAACTTTGAGTGTGCCTGTAGGAAAGGCAAATCTGCCGAGATTACCTGTAAAACGACAGGCAAATGCTTGATTAGCGCGGAATAAATTTGGGCCGAGTTGAAGGCGATGCTGATTGAGGCAAAAATTCATCATCGATCAGAACTCAGGCCCACGGTCTGGGCTCTCTATTTCCCATGTTCCCCCAGTTGCAGCAGCAATGGGATGAGCAGCAGGTTGACGATCAGTCCGCCAGCGATCGCCGTGCTCACGAGTGCCCCAAAATAGATCAGGGGCACAAAATGTGAAGTCGTCAGCACCAGAAATCCAACGATCAGTGCGAGGTTGGAGTAGATCAAGGGACGGCGAACTTCAGACTGAACTTCTGATAAGGCGCCGCGAAAATCCAATCCCGAGTGCCGGGCTCGCTGATAAGCCGACAGATAAAAAATGCTGTCGTGAATCGTCAGCCCCATGGTGTCGCTCGAGATCATCGCAGTGCCAATGTTGATCGGAATCCCCGACCACCCCATGGCGCCCAGCAGCAGGATGATCGGCAGAACATTCGGCACGAGAGAAACCAGGCCGAGCCACACCGATCGATATGCGATGCTCATCATGGCTACCAGGCTGATGCCGCCGACTACCAGGCCTGTCCATTGATCTCGCAACAGGCTTTCGACCAGATAGGTCAGCAGGACGAACAGGCCGGTTGCTTGCGCGTCGGGAAATTCAGTCCGCGCGACTTCTGTGACACGTGCAATGAGCTGTTCTTTATCTTCCGCGGATTGTCGTTCGCGAGCCCGCAGCATGATTCGCATGTGGCCTTTTTCCGGATTGAACAGGCTGGGGCCGAATTCGGGCTGCAATCCATCCATCCAGCGTAACCGGGCCGCGTCATCGGGGACCAGAATTGGTATGCGGGGAACCAGATCAAGACCATCAGTAATGGCTACGACCTTGGTCAGTGCCGGCGCGGATCCGATCCGGAGCTCACGAAGTTTGGCAGCCAGTCTGCGAACCTTGGTCAGCTGATCTTCGTCCAGGGTTTCAGGCGCGGAAAAGTTCACTTCCCAAATCCCGGCGCCCCCCAGGCGGTCTTCCATAAACGTCAGCGACTTCACGACGGGGCTGGATGAGCGAAAATTCGCCGAGAAGTCTGTTTCCAGTCGCAATTGCACCAGTCCTCCGATCCCGCAGCATAAAGCAATCAATGTTGCGACTGCGATGCCGCGGGGATGTCCGAGCACCCAGAGTGTCAAGCCGTGCAGGAATTTGTTGACTTCCCGTTCGCCTCGCGGTTTTGTCGGCGCTCCTTTGCGTGCTCCTGCAAGCATTCCCTGGGGCAGGACAAGTGCAATTGCCAGTAAAACCAGTAAGGATCCCATGACCATTGTCAGGCCAAACGAACGGACTGGATGCAGGTGGCTCGAAAAGTGAGCCGCAAACCCGGCCGCTGTTGTCAGGCAGACCCAGACGATATCCATGCCGATGACTTGCAGCATTTTGCGAAATGCCGTTTCACGATCGAATCGCTCACTCAGTTCCTGAAAATAAAACGAGAGATAGACGACTGTTGAAACGCCGATGATCGTCACCAATGAATCCAGGACGGAACTGACCATCGTGAGTTGCAGATGACTGCCCCACAAAGCGGCCTTCGTCCAGACGATTGTCATCTGCACAATCAGGAATGGTAGTAGGATTGAGCGTGCGTCACGCAGGAAAAACAAGATGACGACAGCGAGCAGCGCGGATGCCGCCAAGCCCATGAATCGGCCATCTTCCTGGGCATACCGAAACATATCGAGTACGAGCGTGGGTTCGCCGACGACATAGGTTGGCAGCGATTGTTCCGCGGCGATGCGACGCAGCTCGGCGATTGTCGCCGATCTGGGTTGAACGGCATCGGATTCCTGAACCAGTCGCATCGCGATGGCGGTGGTCTGATTATCGTCTCCCAGAAGCACTCCCCGGGCGAATTCAAGGACTCGCTGGCGTCGTGAACGGAAAGCGCCTCGGCTCGTGAGATCCAGGTAAGTATTCAGACTTTGAACGCTGTCTTCAACAACTCCGGGTACTTCTGTCACACGTGCGGCGAGGGTCGCCAGCCGTTCTTGACCTGACTCTTCGAAGAGTTCGGGGTCGGTATAGGTGAGAAACACAAACTCGTCACCGCCGAATAAGTTCTTGCTTTCGACGTATTCGAGCAAGTGCGGATTGCCGGGCGAGTAGAGCGATTCAATCGACTGTTCGAACGAAACTTGACTTGCGGGATAAAGCGACAGTCCCGTCAGCGCGAATGCCAGTAACAGCAAGACGAGGCGATATCGGACCAAAAGGTCGATGAAAAGATTCCAGGGGCCACTCGACACAGGCGCTCGCTCCTTGACAATTCCGCTTCCAGACCACACATATCGCAATCACTCAGTCATTTGAAATGACGCAGTTTCAAATCCAATTCGCATCGCGATCAGGCGTCATGGGACAGGTGTCGGCGGTAGAGGCAAATTGGGACGATCCAGATTTCTACGCCAGCGCAAGCGTACCGCGCACAATATACCAAGCGAACGCTGACAGCTGAACCGTCCGCGGCGTGGATTATTGATAACGGGTAATGCGGATCCAAAGGTCTGTCGATGCTGAGCAACCGCGCCCGTCAAGCCAGCTCGCGGATTCATCCGCCGGATGATACAACGCAGCATACAGGCCCGAAACGCAAGTTTTGCATTGGCGCAATTGATTGAATCTGTGCTCCGTCAGAATCCCAATCTCGATCGCCCCAAAAAGAAGTGGATCTTCGAAGAATGCTACTCCTGTTCAAAGCTGGAACTGGTCGAGCCTCACAGTTCTGAATTCATCTGAGATTTGAGCTCGCAAATTTAAGAATTCAAGTTGTCGCAATGATCCGTGGCAGTTGGGTCAGCCGCCGGGGCCCCAAAAGGTAGCCCCGGGTCGGTGGTGGCGCAGTGCCACCCAAATCGCGCAACTTCAAAAGGCGACGCTCACACTGGACACGTCTCGTGATTTGTATCAGCTCTTGCTCGTTGCCTGCGGGGCCGGCTTTTGTGCGACCGCGCCGATGTTGATGTAAGCGTGAACATGAGGAGCACCGCGGAAGTGCCAGACGAATTCGGGGCCTTCCACGCGCCAGATATCCCAGACCTTGTCATTCTGGAGATCGTCCTGCTGGTAAAAGGCCATGTGTAACTTTTCGATTCCGCCACTGGACTTCAAAATCTCCAAGGCTTCATCGGCATCTTCCTTGCGGTACGGGGCCAATAAGACTTCGATCGTTTTCAGGACCAGTAGCCGTTGATTTTCGGCCAGCTGGCTGACGGCAATTCCAGGGAACGTGCCCGCGTCACCCTGGATGGTCACTGCGGCTTCGCTGGGGGCTTTGGCAACCAATGCCAGTGCGGCCTGCTTGGGATCCAGGGCATGAAAGACTTCGTTGACTTGCTTCGTCTGGTAGTAGAACAAATTGGCCTTGGGATCTTCTTCGCCATGCCCGTAGACAATCGGGCCGCCGAACGCTGCCTTGTCGACGCTGTTACCGTCAGCTCGTAATGTCAGATGCCGACCGGTCAGTTCCCATTCAAAAGCGGTAGCGCCTGGTACCCCAAACAGCGCCACGCTGTAGCTGCCGATGCCACCGCTGTCGTGATCCATTTGCTTCATCAACCGCTCGTAACCATCTTCCGAAGTCACCTTTCGGACGATTTCGTCGATCAACTTCTGTTGGGCGTCCGTATAGAAACTGCCGCCGATCGTGGGCTTTGTGATTTGCCAGTTCGCATTGATCTTCTGTCGAATGGGATTGTCGAATGCGAAGCAGATCGTTTTCCGTTGTTCGTCGGACAAAGACGCATAGAGACGCGCGACAGCGGTTTCCGCGTCGCTTTTTGGACTCGGTCCAGCGAATGCTCCAGGCAGAGTCCAGAAGCCGGAGCCAATGGATCCCGCGACGGCGGCGCCTCCGACAGCTTTAAGAAAATCGCGACGACCGACAGAATCACAGTCCGAACATGAAGTCGAAATACGTTTCATCGAATGATCTCCTGGAGCGCGTGAGGAAAACGAGCCGGCTTTGCAACAGAGTGGTTCTCGACACAGTGGTTTGCTTGAGATTTCCGAACGTCATCTCGATACACCGCAAACTTGTTGTAGATCACCAGTTGGAGGTTATCGCTGTCGTTCGGTCGCGTCAACCTGTACGTCGCCTTTCCATTTTCAGCCAGAACGCGAACGCCCAGCGGCGGATTGATTCTCTCGGTGCAATCGCCACCCGCGGCGTCAATTTTGTGCTGATCTGATTTTCTGGCATAATCACTTTAATGGGAACGCAATTGAAAATTGTGACTCGTCGGTCCAGAGTCACCATCCATCCGACTCCGCAGTTCAAAATCTGACGAATGTATGAGCTACGCTTAATCGAGGTTGATCTCGCTGAATCCGTGTGGAACGGTATGGTGAGAGGCTGGTATGTTGCATGGTGTTCCCGAAAGTCACCCGTGACGTACGATTGATGGTGGAAATTGGTCTCGATCCTGCTCATCAGGAATCGGCACAAGGAAACTGGGTGGGGCTGCCAGATGGATACATCGTTTCGAAAAGTTGTCGTTGTGGATGACGATCCCGTCACACTACGTGTCGTCTCAAAATTTCTGGAAAGTGGCGGATACCAGATCCATGCCTTCTCAAATGCCCCCGAAGCTCTGGCGTTCATGGAAGTGAATTGTCCGGATTTCCTGGTGACCGATTGGCATATGAAATCCATGACGGGTATCGAGCTATGCGAGCGGCTGCGGAAACTGCGACTACCCCATTACGTTTATACGGTTTTGCTGACGAGTAGCATCGACGTGAACGGCATGGTGACGTCTTTGGAAGCGGGCGCTGACGATTACCTTAAGAAACCAGTTATCCGCGAAGAGTTGCTGGCCATTTTGCGTGCCGGCGGGCGAATTCGTTTGATGGAGCAGGAACTCAAATTCCTGGCAAGCCACGATGCGTTGACCGGAGTTGCGAATCGCCGCTCACTCTTCGACACCCTCGATAAAGAGTGGAGCCGTGCGAATCGTCAGCGGACAGATTTGTCCTGTGTGATGATTGATGTGGACTTTTTCAAATCAATTAATGACCTTCACGGACATCTCCTCGGCGATGTCGTTTTGAAGTCGATTGCCCAACGTTTGGTCGAGGTGTGTCGGGATTACGACAACGTCTATCGCTACGGTGGCGAAGAATTCTGCATCGTGCTGCCGGAGACGTCAGAAGACGGAGCGATGACCTGTGCCGAGAGGTGTCGCGCTTCCATTGCTGCATCGCCGATCGTCGCTGGTGATCGATCGATTCCAGTGACTGCGAGCTTTGGAGTGGCCGTTCGTACCGACTCGATGGCGACTCCCGGGCAACTGATTAGCGCGGCTGATCATGCACTATTGGTCGCCAAGAGTTCGGGACGCAATCGAGTCATATCCAATCAAATGACCTTCGCGGAGAATTAGCGAAGAGACCGGATGCGCCACGTTTTCTGATGAATTCGATTGGCGCGGCGTGTTGAGAACACGGAACAGCACTTGTTTCCTCCCATTGAGGAAAAGGTGGCCTAGTCTTAGTTTGCCACGTCGACTCAAAGCTGTTCTTGAGGGGCTCAGGTTTCGCGCGAATCAGGAACGTTCACCGCGGTGCAACGGCGAAGATTTGGTGTCCGTTCCACTGCAGGTTCACGCAATGTGGCGATCGATCAGGGCTGTCGTTCACGCCAGACTTCCGCCGACGAGTCGGATTCGTTTTTCATTGCATTCTGACAAAACACTCAAATGACCGTTAAAATATTCTGTCGAGTTGTTCTGGGGTCGATTTTCGCGTTGCTTGCTGCACTCGCGTTAATGGTCGCGCTGTTGATGTTTAATCATCGACAGTCCCAGGCCAGTCAGCGAACGCGGCAGAAAGCTTATTTGCTCGCGGATCAGTTGCGTCAAACGCGCGACGATCTGACACGCTTCGTCCGCAGCTATGTCGTGACTGGCGATCCGCGGTACTTGCAGTACTATCGCGATGCGCAGTCTCTCCGCGACGGTACCAAGCAACTCCCGGCAAATTTCCTGGGGCGAGTTTATTGGGAATTCGTTGTGGCTGGCGAAATACAGCTCGTTTTAGAGCACAATCCAAACGCCGTTCCGTTGCATGTTCTAACGAAAGCCCAGGAATTGTCGCCAGAGGAAATCGCCAAACTGCAGCTTGCAGAAGACGAATCAAACCACCTCGTGTCATTGGAAAATCGCGCGATTTCCGCCATGCAGGGACAATTCGATGATGGCTTGGGGCAATTCAGCCGGAAGGGGGCACCGGACCAGAAACTGGCGATCCAATTGATTTTTGGCGAAGAATATCAGCGACATCGGGCTCAATTGTTAAGGCCGATCGATGATGTGCTCGGAACGCTCGAAGCGCGCACCAAAGCGATTGTCGAGCAAAGTGCCAGGTGGGGGCAGCTTTATCTCATCGTAATTATGAGCACGATTGTGGCTCTCATGGCGGTCATTCTGTTTTCCTGGCGGTTCTTTTTTTCGCGGATCTGTACTCCGATCATAGCCCTGCAGCGGGCGATCCTGGATCACGCCGCGTATGCGATCATTGCGACGGACCCCAACGGCGTGATTACAGTCTTTAATCCCGCTGCCGAACGATTGATCGGGTATACGGCTGATGAGATGGTCGGCAAATGCACGCCAGCAGTGTTTCATCTCGAATCCGAGATTGTCCAAAGGGCGCAAGATGTCAGCCGCGAATTGGCCGAAACAATCGAACCAGGCTTTGAGGTGTTCGTGGCGAGATCGCGACGGGAGTTGCCAAATGAACAGGAATGGACGTATGTGCGAAAGGATGGCACTCAATTTCCAGTTTTGCTGGGTATCACCGCGGTGCGAGACGAGGCTGGGCAAATCACGGGATTTCTGGGAATTGCGAATGACATTACGGAACGACGTCATGCAGAATGCGAATTGAAATCGGCTTCCGAACTGTTACGGCAGTTTATCGTGCACACCCCCGCGGCCGTCGCAATGCTCGATACAGAGCTGCGTTATCTGCAAGCCAGTCAGCGTTGGCTGAAAGACTACAATCTGGCGGAGCAGGATCTGATCGGAAAATCGCACTATGAGGTCTTTCCGGATATTCCGGATCGGTGGAAAGAAATCCACCAGCGGGTCCTGAACGGAGCCATTGAATCGTGCGATGAAGATCCGTTTCAGCGCGCTGATGGCCGGATCGAGTGGCTGCAATGGGAAGCCCGGCCGTGGCGGAATTCGGCCAACCAGATTGGTGGCATCATTTTCTATACCCAGGTGATAACAGGCCGCAAACAGGCTGAAGAAGCTGTCCGCGCAAATGAAACTCGACTCCGCGAGGCCCAACGATTGGCACGTGTCGGGAGTTGGACCTGGGATGTCGAGACGGACTCGTTCAGCTGGTCCGAGGAAATGTATCGCATGGCGGGCAGAGACCCCTCTACGCCGGCTCCCTCGTTCGCCGAACATCCGGAATTGTATTCTGCGGAATCCTGGCAGCGGTTGGAATTGGCCGTCGAGGATGCCGTGATCAAAGGGACGCCCTTCGAGATTGAACTTCAACTCCAGCGTCCGGACGGCACAACGCGATGGGTTATTGGCCGTGGCGAACCGGCTCGCGACCAAGCTGGAAAAGTCACCCAGTTGTTCGGAACGTTGCAGGACGTGACCGACTTGAAACAGGCGCGCTTGTCAGTCGAGCAGATTTCGAATCGGCTGCAAATTGCGACCCATGCCGCAGGGATTGGAGTCTGGGACTGGAACATTGTGGACAACTCTCTGATCTGGGATGCTGCGATGTTACGGCTCTATGGAATCGAACGCAGTCAGTTCCCGGGAACATTCTATGCGTGGCAAAACACGATCCATCCCGACGATCAAGCGCGCGTCTTCCAGAAAATCCAGGAGAGTCTGGAGGGCCGCGGCGAACTCGAATGCACTTTCCGTATTATTCGAAAGAGTCTGGACGTCCGTCACATTCGAACGCACGGTGTGGTGCATCGCGACGTAGGCGGTAAACCTCTACGGATGTTAGGCACAAATTGGGATGTCACAGAGCGTGTGACGGCGGAAGAAGCGCTGCAATTCAGCCGGGATCGGTTTGAACTGGCGGCCCGCGGCGCGGTCGATGGTATCTGGGACTGGAATGTAGTGACGGGTGAGGACTATTTCTCTTCCCGGTTTTGTGAATTGCTGGGCTATACCAAAAGCGAGTTGCCCCCACGCATCGAGACTTGGGAATCACTTTTGCATCCCAAAGACAGAGAACATGCGCTGGCTGGCATTCGGGCACATTTTGATTGGCGCGTGCCCTATGACGTGGAATTTCGCCTCCGAACGAAAGCGGGCATATTTCGGTGGTTTCGAGCCTGCGGGCAGGCCAGATGGGATGCGACTGGCAAGCCAATCCGGATGGCGGGTTCATTGACCGATATCACTGAGCGCAAAGCGGCGGAAGCCGAGCTGATTTCCGCACGCGATGCGGCGACTGAGGCCAGCCGGTCCAAGAGCGAATTCCTGGCCAACATGAGTCATGAAATTCGCACGCCCATGAACGGCATCATTGGAATGACGCAACTCGCTTTGGATACGCCATTGAATGCAGATCAACGCGAATATCTCGAAACGGTCAACTCGTCGGCGGATTCCTTATTAAGGATCATCAACGATATTCTGGATTTCTCAAAGATTGAAGCTGGCAAACTGGATTTAGACCGACAGCCGTTTTCGCTCCGCGAGAGTTTGGGCGACGCCATGAAAACGCTTGGTTTTCGCGCCCATGAGAAGAATCTCGAACTGGTTTGGCACACGCCTTCCGACGTCCCTGACGATCTGATTGGCGATATTGGGAGATTGCGCCAGGTCTTGGTGAATTTGGTAGGCAATGCGATTAAGTTCACCGAAGCCGGAGAAGTTGGAGTCACGGTCGAAAGAATCTCGTCCGACGATTCGAAGGCCGTGCTGCGATTTTCCGTCAGCGACACGGGAATCGGTATCCCGGTAGAAAAGCAAAAGCTGATTTTCGAGGCGTTTGCTCAAGTGGACGCGTCAACAACACGCGTCTATGGAGGAACGGGACTGGGATTATCGATCTCGCGTCAGATCATCAAATTGATGGGAGGTGAGATTTCGATTCAAAGCGAAGTGGGAGTGGGGAGTACCTTTCATTTCACGATCGAGTTGCCACTCGCAGAAGAGAAGGTCCCGGTTGATGTCGACGAAACTTTGAAAGGAGTTTCCGTATTAGTGGTCGATGACAACGCCACGAATCGGCGGATCCTGGAACATCTACTCGGTTCCTGGAAAATGCAGGTGACCCTCGTGGATTGCGGTCAAGCGGCAATCGAGACGATGCGGCATTCCGAGAAATCCGGGCATCCTTTTCCTCTGGTTCTGACCGATTGTCACATGCCGTGCATGGACGGATTCATGCTGATTGAGGAAGCAAGAAAATATCCCGAATTGCGAAACGCGACGATTGTGATGCTGACTTCGGGGGATTTGCCTGAGGCCTACGACCGGTGCAGCCAGCTGGGTGTCGCCGCCACGCTTCTGAAGCCGATCAAACAATCCGAACTGCGGCTGACGCTGGCGTTGGTTCTCAGTAAGGTCAAGAAACCGAAAATGCCACCTGAGGCCGGAGTGATCGTGGAGACTCGAAGTTCCGAAAGTCGACTTCGAATCCTGTTAGCGGAAGACAATTTAGTAAATCAGCGAGTGGCTGTAAAAATGCTGGAGAAAATGGGTCATTCGGTGCAAGTTGCCGAGAATGGCCAGCTGGCTTTGGATGCTCTGAAAGCGGCGACCTTTGATGTTGTATTTATGGACGTCCAGATGCCTGTCCTCGACGGAATGCAGGCCGTCGTTGCGCTGCGTCAGCGAGAACTCACGACAGGCCAGCATCTGCCCGTCATTGCCATGACGGCACACGCGATGACGGGCGACCGGGAACGCTGTCTCGCCGTCGGCATGGACGAATATGTCTCGAAACCAATCGTTGCCGCAGATTTGTCGGCCGCACTGCATCGAGTTCTTTCGAGTTCGCGGACTTCGAAAATCGAACCGCTCATCGCTGCCGATGTCTCCGAAACAATTGCAGCTCCCTATGATTTGAAAGCGGCCCTGGAACGCTTCGATGGCGACAGCGACTTCCTGAAAGAATTAGCCGAGATCTTTCTGAACACGATTCCAGAATTACTTGGCCTGCTGGATTCCGCGGTCAAGACGCGGAATTTGCAACAAATCGGCGCAGAGGCACACTCGATCAAAGGGGCACTTGGAAACTTCTGCGCCCATTCGGCTTACGGAATCGCACTGCAACTGGAAACGTTGAGTCGTGATGGAGTTTTGGAGAATGTGGAGCAAATCCATGAGGAATTGGTACGCGAAATCGAACGGTTAAATTGTTCATTGCGCAGCGAGGTCATGGAACTCGTCAAAAACTAACATCTGGCGCACAAAAGCGGATTTAACTGTGCACGTACTTCGTGCGACTTTGCGTGAATGATCTGAAACGACTGGATCCTCACGAATGCAGCGACAAAAAGCGAACACGCAAAGTGAGTGCTCTCTATTTCGAAGATTTCAACTTTGTTGATTTGATGGAGAAAT
>JAQGHT010000111.1 GCA_028291565.1 Planctomycetaceae bacterium
CATGACCGGCGTATCGAACAGATCCAATAACGTCATGTGCTGGCTACGGCGGACGATTTGATAGATGCTGCGTTTGCGGCCCGCAGCATCGTCGGTATCAATGACGGAGCCGTCTCCCTGAGCAGCAACCTGACTCGGTGGTCCACCCATTTGCGGATTGAGGGTTCCAGCAACCGCCAACAGGCTGTCTCGCAGCACTTCACCCTCAATGCGATGCGGTTGCCAGGCTCCCAGCAATGCATTCTCAGGATCCGCTGCCGACTTGGCCGGATCGGTATCGGCAGTCTGGCGATAGGCTGACGATGTCACGAGCAGGCGATGGACGGCTTTCTGGCTCCAGCCCAGACGAATGAACTCGGTGGCCAGCCAATCAAGCAGTTCGGGATGCGTTGGCTTTACTCCGGCACGACCAAAATTCGCCTGTGTTGGCACGATGCCGCGTCCAAAATGGCGAGCCCAGATGCGATTGACCTGGACCCTGGCTAACAACGGATTCTTAGCATCGGTTAACCATTGCGCAAATGCTGTCCTGCGACCCGAAGTTTTATAACCGGGCTGAGGTTGATATTTAAAGTTCGTCAGAGCCAAAACTTCGGGGACGCCGGCGTCTACCGTCGCCCCAGGCTTGTCGTGGTCTCCGCGCCGCATAATCTTGCCAGATGTCGGCTTATCATCAATATCAATCAAGCCTCGAATGCGAGTGATCGTCTGTTTTAAAGCCAGCTCAGATGTAATGGCTGTTTTGAATTTGGCCAGTTCATCACGATACTCGGCATAGCGTGGCGCGAGATCATCGGCTTCCAGAGGAATCGATAGCGGAAACTTCATCGTCAACAGCTTTTGTTCTTCGTTGCGCTGTTCAGGCTTGACGGATAATGCCAGAGCCAGCTTTTCAGTCTGAGGTCCGTCCAGCGGATCAATTGGCGGTGCCGTCAATTGAAAATCGTGCAGAGCCAGTCCGTTAAATGTCGCACTGCCTTCCAACACGTAGCGTCGGAATTCGATTTCGATGGTGGCAATCGACGTCTTGTTCTCAACAGTCGATGAATCGCTGAGCTTACCATCATCAAACTGCACGGTGATCAGGCCTGCTGCGTCACGTCGAATTTTGACGGTTGCAGTACCGCTGGCTGGCAAAGCATGTGCTTTTTCATTGGCAGGCACGGCTTGTTTGAAAGCCTTCACATGATGCTCGATCACGTCTTTTCCCAGTGGATCCGCGGCCGTATGAATCCCACTGATCGGGCTGCCGCGGAGATTGTTGTTCTCATCGATATAGCCTACGCACGCGACCAGATTTCCTGCAGCATCTCGCAAATTTAACTGGGCGCCCTGCATCGCCTGATTGGCTGCCGGCTCGCCATCTTGCGATTGCCAACTGAAGACCAGCGAACTTTCAAATTCCCGAGTCAAAGCGACGGGACGAGACAAACGAACCAGCGCATAACCTTGCGCGCCATCAATTGATTGCACTTCCAGGCGATCTGCCGTGGGATTGGATTTCCAACCTTTGGCGGTTCCCGCTAGAGTCACGGTCCAGTCGGGAGCGAGGCTGCCAGCCTGAAATGGCTTGCCTAATTGATGACTGATCCCAGCTAAGACTTCGGTCACCCTCTTTTTGCGGAAGCGCGTCGTGAGTTCATTCACCGAACCATTCAATCCTGCAACGCGCTCGTCGACCTTCATATTTCGTTCGTTAATCTTCGCTTCTTGCGCTTCAGTGGCCAGGCCAATTCCGCGGACTTCCGAGGGGACCCAGCGTGCCGGGTCCAGCGCACCGAGAAATACCGCCTGCAACGTATAATAGTCGCGTTGCGAGATCGGATCAAATTTGTGGGAATGGCAGCGCGCACATTGAACCGTCAGACCCAGGAACGAGGAGCTGACGATCTGCATCGTGTCGGCCAGCATTTGATGGATTTCATTGGGTTCTGTGTAACCGGGATATGTTGGATCGAGAGCATTCCGCAGGAAACCCGTCGCCCGCAACTGCCGTTCGACTTCCGGCGTGATTTCCTCGGCCCGCCGCCAATCGGTCAATTCATCACCGGCGAGTTGTTCGCGAACGAATTGATCATAGGGCAAATCGCGATTCAAGGCTTCGATAACGTAGTCTCGATAACGCCAGGCTTCCGGACGTGGCCGGTCGGCTGCCAGATAGCCGTCGGAATCAGCGTAACCCGCGATATCTAACCAGTGCCGAGCCCACCGTTCACCATATTGAGGCGAATCCAGCAGTCGATCAACGAGTCGTTCGTACGCATCGGGGCGCGAGTCTTTTTGGAATTCATCCGCCTGCTCCAGAGTCGGAGGCAGCCCCAATAAATCGAAACAGAGTCGCCGGAGCAGGACTACTTTCGGAGCTTCGGGATTGAAGGTCAGCCCTTTTGCTTCGAGTTTTTGCAACAAGAACGCGTCAATTTCATTTCGGACGCGATCTTGAGTTCGAACAGTCGGAACCGGAGGCCGAATTGGTGCTTGAAACGACCAGAATTTCCGGTCTTCTTCGGAAATACGGCTTGGAGTTTCGGCCTCTTCGAGAGGCGTTTCAGGATCTTTGGCGACCGCCGCGCCCGAGAGAATCCATTGGCGAATCAAGGCTTTTTGCTTGTCGTCCAGCTTCCCTTCCTCGGGAGGCGGCATCTCGTTCTTTTCGATCCGTTCGAGAAGCAGACTTTCATCTGGCTTCCCCACCATCAGCGACGTGCCGCTGTCGCCGCCCTTGATTAACGTGAATCGCCTCCGAACATCCAGGCCTGCTTCGAGCTTCTCGCCGCCATGGCATTTGGCACATCGGGCCTGCATGATCGGGACAATGTCTGCTTCGAATGACAATGTCTTGGACACAGCCGGTTTCGCATCTTCCGCCGAAATTGACTGGGACCCACCGGAGACGCAACACGCAAAAATTGCGGCACGCCACCATACTGACGTCAAAAACCGACTCATGGAAACCTCAGCTTCAGCTTCGAAAATCGACTTGAGACCGCGGCGACGACGTCTCAAGGTCTGACACATCAACCATAGTTTATCATTTCGTAATCTTGAATGCAGCCCCAAAGCGTGAGTTCTCCCGAGTTCGGGGTCAGGTCTTCAAATTTCAGTTTTGGCCTCACGAATGGCTTATCTGGTGGATCGGAGCGATCATTTACGAGCAATATCTGAGGCTGATCGTGGCACCAAAACTGAAATTTGAAGACCTGACCTCTGGCACGAACACATTTAGTTAAAGCGCATTCGCGTCCATTTCTGGATTATTTAGGTCTCCTGCCGCGAATTGAATTGCCGGGAATCATTGCCGTACCTCCCGAGTTGGAAGAAAAACGCACGAAATTGAGAGATTTGCGATAAGCTTGCCGAAGTTGGCGCAAAGTAAAGCGGGAGCATCTGTCGTCATCTCCCCAACTCTCATGGTAGTCTCGTCATACGAGGGTCGAGTGCGTGGATTTCACGGTTCGCCGGGTTGAGCTGTCGCCAAACACGATCGCTTTTTCTGGTAAAAACTGAATTTCGTACGCACTGATCCCGACGCCGTTTTGAATTTATAGAGGAAAGCATCATGCGTCTAAGCCGGAACGCGCTGGTCTTGGCGTTGGTCGTAGGGACAATTGGCGTCTTGTGGGGTGTTGAACCTATTCCCCCCAAAGCCTCGGAATTGAAGAAGCCGGCAATTACCCGTTTGCCTCAACTTCCGGCCGATCTTCGTGACGCAATGCAAAGCCGCGATTTCGCCAACGCGGTCAAGCTGATTGATGCGGCATTGGCACAGTCGGTTGAGGTCGCCGAAGTATCCGGGGATAAGGCAGACGCGACAGATGTGAAATTGGAAGCCGATGTGAAATTGGAAGGCAGCGGGCCGACACAGAAAGTCAAGCAACCGGCGAAGATCGACGACAAACCCGCCGCCGCGCCCAAGGAAAAAGCTCAGCCGCAAAGCGTGACTCCGCCTGATTATCTGTTGTATCTCAAGGGTCGGGCACTGACTGAATTGGATGCACACGATCCTGCGATCGCCACGTTTCTGAAGTTAGAGAAAGAGTATCCCAAGTCGCCTTGGTATGCCCGATCCCGATTTGGGCAGGCGGCAGTGCTGGCAAAGAAACGCGACTACCAGGCCGCGGGAGTCATCTACAAAGCGGAAGCAGAACGGTTGCTGTCTGCTGGTCGTCGCGACGAATTGACGGCGATTTACCTGGAATTCGCTGATCGCTACTTCGATGGTTGCCCTGCGGTGGGTCCGAAGCCGAAATGCGAACCCGACTTTGCCCAGGCGATCAATTACTATCAACAGGCTCTCCAATTACGCCCCAGTTTGACTGCGCAGCAAAAGATCGAATTGCGGATCGCTCGCTGCCATCAGGAGCTGAAACAATTCAAAGAAGCTCTGGCAGCCTATCAAAAGTTTCTCAACAGCTATGCACAACCGAAGACAGCCCCGGCCAAACGAGTGGCCCTCGCACTGGCAGCCGAGGCTCAGTTTCAACTAGGACAAGTGCAACTCGATCTTGGTCAGCCAGCTGAAGCGCGCAAGACCTGGCAGGATTTTTTGACGAGTGATGCCGCGAAGGAGTCAGGTGGTTCGCTGGTGGCTGATGCCAGTTATCGCCTGGCCCGAACGTACGGAATTCCGCAGCCTCCGACTATTGGCGATCTCGAGTTGGGTGTCGAACTCCTTGATCAATTCGTGAAGAAATACCCCAAACATCCGCTCACGGCGGAAGCCGAATACAACCGAGCCCAAAGCTACTTGCATCATGCGCGACATGATCAGGCGATCGCGGTATTAAAAGGACTGATTGCCAATCCGCAATTCGAAAAGGCGCCGCAAGTGCCGCGCGCCTGGAATTTGCTCGGTCATTCCTATCAAGCTCAAAAGAAATTCGATGCCGCGATTGAGACCTGGCATTCATTCCTGGAAAAATTCCCGACCGATCCCGAATGGAGCAATGTCCAACAAGTCATCATTGATACTGAATTTGCCGCGGCGAATGAATACCGGGTGCAGAAGAATTACGCCGCTGCTCGCAAGGCGTGGGAAACTTTTCTGAACAAGTATCCGCTGGATGGTCGAGCAGCGTCGATCCTGTTCCAGTTTGGACAGATGCAGATTGACGAGGTGGTGCAGATTGCCGCCACTGTGAAAAAGCCGGCCAAGTTGAAGGAAGAGCAGCAGGCCCAGGTGACAAAATTGTGTCTGGCGGCATTGGAAGATTGGCAGCGCCTGGTCAGCAAATATCCGAACACCAACGAAGCGTCGCAGGGCAGCCTGTCAATCGGGCTGGTCTATGAAGAGCGGCTGGGCAAGCTGGCGGAAGCCGTTGAAGCGTACAAGAAAGTCCAGGGGCAGTTCGCCGGCGTCGCTCAACAGCGGCTGGCCGTGTTGACGTCGCCGCAATTGGAAATCATCACCGAACGAAAATTCCGCAGTGCTGAAAAGCCCGCGATCAAGCTCTTGACTCGTAATCTGAAAAATGTCTCGGTCAAACTGTATCGCGTTGATTTGACCGACTATTTCCGCAAACTGCATCTCGCGTCGGGTTTCGAATCGCTGGATATCGCTTTGATCGATCCTGACAAGAGTTTTGAGCATTCGGTGGCCGACTATCAGGAGTATCGCAAGCTCGATCAAGCAATTGAAATCCCTGTGGATGGTCCTGGCGTGACTGCGGTCACGGTGAGTAGTGATAAACTGGAAGCGACCACAATGGTCGTTGTCAGTGACATTGATGTCATTGTCAAGAGTTCGCGCAATGAGTTGTTCGTGTTTGCCGAAAACATGCTGACCGGCAAACCGGCGGATGGTGTGAAGCTGTTGATCAGCGATGGCAGCAAGGTGTTCGCGGAGGAAGCGACGGGCAAAGACGGGATCCTGCAAAAGAAGTTTGAGGAACTCAAGACTGTCAGTGATCTGCGGGTTTTCGGATTCATGGAGCAGCATTCAGCGAGCAGCCAGGTATCACTTGAGGGACTGAAGTTCGCGGTGGGGCTTTCCGCGAAAGGATATCTCTATACGGATCGGCCCGCTTACAGTGCCGGCCAACTCGTGAACGTCAAGGGAATCATCCGCTGGGTCAACGAAGACCGCTACACGTTCAAGGCTGGCGAGAAATATCAGCTGGATGTTTACGATGCCCAGGGGCGTGTGATTCATACCCAAGATGTCACCTTGGGAGACTTTGGCACATTCGCTGCGAACTGGCAATTGCCCGAACAAGCTCAGCCTGGCCAATACCGCGTGCATGTTTATCAGCCCGGTCGCGAGCAGTCGTACGAGATGAATTTTCTGGTCCAGGAGTATCAGCTGGAACCGATTCAGTTCAGCGTCGAACTGCCTCAAAAAGTCTATTACCGGGGTGAATCGGTGAAGGGCAAACTGGTCCTGAAATACTACTACGGCTCACCGATCGCCGGACGCAGCATTCAGTACCGTCTGGGTGACGATCGATTATGGACCGCCACCACCGACGCGAAGGGCGAAGTGGCGTTCGATCTGCCGACGCAACGCTATAGCGAATCGCAGCCCGTCCAGTTCGTTGCCAGTTTTCCTGAGCGAAATCTTTCTACGGGGGAAACAATCTATCTCGCGACACGGGGATTTGACGTCACGGTTTCGACAATTCGTAACGTCTATGTCACGGGCGAGACCTTCGACGCTTCGGTCGCGGTCAACGATCCAGGCGGCAAACCAGTTTCGACCGATTTGAATCTGGAATTGATTGAAATCACACAGACTCCGACTGGCACTGGTGAGCTGCGAGTGACTGAACAGGCTGTCAAATCGGACCTGAAAACCGGGATCGTCCGGCACACGCTGCGTGTTGAAAAGCCCGGACGGTTCATTCTGCGGGCGACAGGTCGCGATCGATTTGGCCATACCGTGAGTGGCTCCAAAGAAATTCTTGTGTCGGGAGCGGATGATGAAGTCCGCTTGCGGATTCTGGCCGATCAACACAACTACAAGGCGGGTGAAAAGGGACGAGTCCAACTCCACTGGCGTGAACAACCGGCCCTGGCGCTGGTGACATTTGAAGGGGCGACAGTTCTGGGCTATCAGCTGGTGGAACTCAAACCCGGTGCGAACGCTTTGGACATTGATTTTCAGGAGCATCTGGCGCCCAACTTCCAGTTGTCTGTCGCCGTGATGCAAGGAGACAAATACCACGAAGCCCGCAGCGACTTCCGCGTAGCGCGTGAATTATTCGTAACACTGAAACCAGCCAAGACGACGTTGAAACCGGGCGAAGCCGTGGCAGTCGAAGTGATCGTCACTGACGCACAGGGCAAGCCGGTACAGGCAGAAGTCTCTCTGGGGCTGATTCAGAAGAACCTGCTCCGGCGATTCCCAGACGCTTCGGTTCCGATTTCGACATTCTTCAATGGTGGAAATCGTGAAATCAGCTGCCGGGCGATGACGAGCTGTACGTTCCAATACCAGCCCGCGACGCGTCCGATCAACGAATTCCTGCTGGCCGAAGTAGACCGGGAGAAGAATGTCGCGGCCGAAAGCAAATCGAGAAACGAATTGTTGGCCGGCGCCGGCGCCATTCAGGCAGACAAAGAAGCAAAGTCTCTGCGTGGCGATGTCAGCGGACTCGGTAATAACCGCTATGGTCGCATTGCGGGCCCAGTCGGGGGCGCGATGAGTAAGAAACTCGCCGATGAAAAAGAAATGCAAATAAAACTGCAGGAAGAAACCATCTCAACAGAAACGGCTGAGGCCAACGACGATGCGCCACAGGATGCGAAAGGTTTGAAGCGATCGACTTCAGTTCTCAGAAAACAACTTTCGTCTCTCGCTTTGGATTCAGACGGGCGACACTTTTTTGGCACGAATGGAGTTGAGGCGGCCCGCAAGAATCCATTTGAGGGTTCGTCGAAAAATGGCAACACAGATGGTTCTGATTTCTTAATCGCTGTTGCCGGCCCGATGGTTGATGGCCCCGGTCCAGGAAGTATCCAGCTCTATTCTTTCTCCGATGTCAACAATTCTCTGAATTGGGCAGACTCCAACGGCAATTTAGATTTGAGCAATGCCAAGGGGCATGCTAATTGGGGGCTGCAAGTCTTGGCCAATTCGCAGACTCCGGTCTTCGCGATCAATAACTTCGGGGAACTTCAAGTCGTCAACGGTCGCTCACTCCAAGAGTTGACGAAGCTCGCGGAAAGTGGCATGCATTTGATTACGGCCCAAAAGGCCGCTGAAACCGGTTATTGGAACCCGTTGCTGGTCACCGATGCCCAAGGAAAAGCCACCGCCCAACTGGTCCTGCCGGATCGGTCCACGGCCTGGATGATTCGGTCACAAGGCATCAACAAGGTCGCTCTGGCGGGTAACGCTGAAACCGAACTGGTGACCAAAGAGGACTTGTTCGCGGAAATTCAAACACCAATGGCATTTGTCGTGGGTGATAAAGCCGAAGTCCTGATCGAAGTTCACAACGCGGTCCTCAAGGACGCAAAGGTCGAAGTCAAACTCAAGACGACGATTGGTGACGCGACCACAGAGTTGAAAAAAGTGATCGATGTCAAGGAACCAGGCGTGTCGGAAGTCCGTTTTCCGGTCACGATTACCGCTGGTGATCAAGCCGATTTCGAATTGACGGTCAGCAGCGGAGAATTGAAGGATGTCGTCCAGCGCGGAGTGCAGATTGAACCCGATGGAATTCCCGTTCACGCTACGGCGGGCGGGATCTCGGCCCAGAATACGTCGTTCCAGATCAAATTCGCCGACAACGTGAAGGCTCAAAATCCCGCATTGGAATTGTACATCGGTCCGAGCATCAATCGGACGTTGCTGGAAGCCGTAATTGGTGGAACCGCGGGCTTGTGGGAACGTTCCTCTTATGCTCCCAAGAACAACATCGAACGGGCCGTGTCGGATGTCCTGGGCGGTGTCAGTCTGTTAAAAATGTTGGGTCAAAGCCGGAATTCGAATGCGCCCGAGGCGCGTGAACTGGCAGGCCGAATACAAGCGGGCCTGGCGCTCTTGATCAGCACGCAGCGTGAAGATGGTGGCTGGAGTTGGGCCGGGGTGGCCAAGGCCGCGACCTCCGATCGTTATTTGACGAGTCGCGTAATCTGGGCGTTCTCAGCGTCCCGCAAGTCTGGATTCGCCGTGCCGCAGCAGACGTTGGATAAAGGAATCCAATTCCTGAACAGTGCCTTCGCGAATAGCACCGATGACGATCATGAAAACCGAGCCATCATCCTGCACGGCCTGGCCGAAGCCGGACATTGTGATTTCGCCCATCTCAATCGCTTGCATCGCTTGCGAAACGGCCTGAATGCTTCGGCGCAAGTCCATCTGGCCTTGTCGCTGATCGCACTGGATCGCAAGCCGATGGCTGCCGAAGTTTTGACACTGGCGAAAGAGAAATTGCTGCCGTTGCCGACTCGTCCGGCGGCGGGCGAGCCTTTGCTGGCAGATAAGGGTTTGGCGGGCTGTATGCCCTGGATGCACTCGGGAGTTGAAGTCCGCGGCCTCTATTTAATGGCCATCAACGCCGTGACTCCGGCAGCAGCCGGCTCAGAGGAAATCGCGAATTGGTTGTTGGGGGTCCGGTTGGGGGCTCGGTGGCAACCGGAAAAGGCCAATGGTCCCGTCATTATGTCTCTGGCGGATTGGTTCGGCCGCGCGAAACTCGTTCCCGAGAAATACACGTTGTCGGTCTTCGTGAACAACAAACTGGTCACGAAATTGGCGGTTGATCCGAGTGTCCAACCCAGTTCGACGTTGCCAATTCCGGCGAAATTCCTGGGGCCGCTGGATAAGCCGCAGCAAGTCAATCTGGACATCGAAGGCCGAGGCCAGTTCAGCTACAGCGCGATCCTGACGGGATTTGTTCCGACGGAAAGTGTGGCCAGCAGTGCGGACGCCAACTTCGTCCTGCAACGCAATTATGAGCCGGCTCACCTGCTGTTGGATGGCGAGGTCATTCCTCGCGGATTCGGCCATCTGAATCACCCATTCGATACCTTCAGCAGTCCCTTCACGCAGGTGCCTGTTGGGGAGCGTGGCGAAGTGACGGTTACGATCTGGCGACACAACGTGACCAATGCTGCCAACGAACATCGCGATTATCTGATCTACACAGAACCCTTACCTTCCGGTGTGTCGGTGCTGACTGAAACGATTCGCGGTAAGTTCGAACGTTATGAGATCGGTGCCAACTCCATCACGTTCTACCTGGGCGACGCCGCTTATCCAGAACAGATCCATTTCGACGTCGTGGGATATGTTCCGGGAACCTACAAGCGACGTCCTGGCGTTGTCCGAAGTTTCTATGATCCTGCGAAATTCGTCGTCGCGAAAGCCGATCCATTGACGGTCCTGCCGCGGGGAGTTGCATCCAAAGACGAATACCGGTTGACTCCGGAAGAAGACTATGAATTCGGCAAACGCTACTTCGCCAAAGGCGACTATGCCAAAGCCGATATGCATCTCAGTCGGTTGTTTAAGAAATACAAGCTGTCGGACATTTACGGCGAAGTCGTTCAAATCCTGTTCCAGACATCTCTGGAAGCCAAGCGATTTGCCGATGTTGTCCAGTATTTTGAGATCATCAAAGAGAAGCTTCCGGATGTTGAAGTGTCGTTCGAAAACATCCTCAAGGTCGCAGACGCTTACCGTGAGATTGGTGAGTATGAACGCAGCTACCTGGTGTTCCGCGCGACATTGGAAGCCGGCTTCCAGCGAGAAAGTCAGATCGCCGGATTCCTGGATGAACGTGGTGAATTCCTGCGTTCCGTGCAAGTTATGGAGCAGTTGTTGTGGTCGTATCCCGCCGAGTCCTACATCGCCACCGCGACGTATGCCTTGGCCCAGGAAGTTTATGGAAAGGCGCCGGAAGCCGTACAGAATGAAAAGCTGAAGGCGGCGGGAATCACGCGTGTGGATCTGATCGCGACTGCAGTCCAGATGCTCGATCATTTCGTCGCCACGTGGGCCACTGATCCGGCCGCCGATCAAGCGAGTTTTTCTCTGGCGAACGCATTGCTCGATCTGGAACGTTATCCCGAAGTCGTGGCCCGGTGCACGGCTTTCGCGAAACGCTATCCCGACAGCAAATTGTTGGACAGCTTCTGGTACGTGATTGGCTACAGCGAGTTCGCTCAAGGCCAGCACAAAGACGCACTGGAAATGTGCCGCAAAGTCGCAGAATGGAAGTTGGTCGACATGCAAACCAAGGCCGAAACGCCCGCCGTCAATCGCTGGCAGGCAATCTATATCATGGGCCAGATCTACCACAGTCTGGGCCAGGCTGCGTCGGCAATCGGCGAATATGACAAAGTCAAGGATCGTTTCCCTGATGCTCGGGAAGCCATTGATTTCTTCTCGAGAAAGGATCTCGCACTGCCTGAAGTGACCACGGTCAAACCGGGAACGGCTGGAAAGGTTTTGCTGAAGTATCGCAACGTGACCGGGGCCACAATCAAGGTCTATCGCATCGATCTGCTGAAATTCGGGTTGCTGAATCGCAATCTCAGTCGCATTACAGCAATCAATCTCGCGGGAATTCGACCGTACCACGATTTGAATGTCAAATTGGGAGACGGCAAGGATTATCGCGATAAAGAGCGAGAACTCGAGCTGCCCCTCAAAGATGAAGGAGCCTATCTCGTCGTATGTCAGGGCGACAATCTTTACACGAGCGGCCTGGTGCTGGTCAGTCCATTAATCCTTGAGATTCAAGAAGACGCGCCGAGTGGCCGCGTGCGGGTGACCGTCAAGGACGTCGTCGCAGAGCAATACGCTCACGCTGTTCATGTGAAGGTCATCGGCAGTGCGAACCCACAGTTCCAATCGGGGCAAACAGATCTGCGTGGAATTTTTGTCGCAGATCAAATTCAGGGAACGAGCACCGTAATCGCTAAGACGGGAGCCAATCGTTACGCCTTCTATCGTGGCAAATTGTCGCTCGGGGCGCCCCCCGCGACAGCAAATGCGCCTGCCGCCCCGATGGATCCTGCGAAGAAGCCGAGTAGCGGCCAGGAGTCGCTGTTGGAAGGGCTGCGTCAACAGAATAGTGATATCAACCGGATTCAGCGGGGCAATTACCGCGGCTTGTTGAATAACACCATTCAGGGTATTAAAGCCAAGGGGGCGTATTAACTCGGATAATTCGCCGGCCAATTCAAGACGTATGCGCAAGATTTGAAGATGCGAATTTTTGAGGAGCTGCTGACAAGCGTACTGTCCAAGGATCTCGCCCCCACTGACCCCGCGTCAGTGGAGCGCTGATTGGCCAGCTAAAACAAACGAATTGAAGAGTTTCTCATCGCCCATGTCTGGTTTGCCCCTCTGCCGCCGCGAAAACACGCTCAATCGTTAGAACGCGGATCGATCGCGGCGGCAGAGGGGCAAACCAGACCACACGTTGAGCCAGCATTTTTCAGTGGATTCGTGTAGCGTGCCAGTCAGCGCTCCAACGACACGGGGTCGGTGGTGGCGTAGTGCCACAAGAACAGCACAAATTCAAAACTTGCGTTTCGGGCTTGTTTCAGTATCTGAATTATCCGCGCTGAAGTCGGGACTCCAACGGGAACATCAACCGATTTTAATTAGCCGATCAATTCCTTCACAACATGGCCATGGACATCAGTGAAGCGGAAATCCCGGCCGGCGTAGCGATAGGTGAACTTCTCGTGGTCGAATCCAAGGAGGTGCAACAAAGTCGCGTGGAGATCGTGGACATGCACCTTATTTTCCACTGCCCGGAATCCAAATTCGTCGGTGGCTCCGTGAACATACCCAGCACGGACTCCACCACCGGCCAACCACATCGTGAAGCCGTGATGATTATGGTCGCGACCATTGATTTTGCCCGCATTCGAACCCTTCTTCGGCAATTCGACGGTTGGGGTGCGGCCGAATTCCCCACCCCAAATCACGAGTGTTTCGTCTAACAGTCCACGTTGCTTGAGATCTTTCAACAAGGCGCCAATTGCCTGATCGCACTGCAACGCCAGTTTTCGATGTTGGACTTCAATATCGTCGTGACTGTCCCAGGGTTGTCCCTCGCCGTGCCAGACTTGGACGAACCGGACACCTCGTTCAACCAATCGCCGGGCAATCAGAATTTGCCGGGCCTGGGTCCCGGAACCATACATCT
>JAQGHT010000139.1 GCA_028291565.1 Planctomycetaceae bacterium
GGTAGCCAAGGTTGACAAACCTTGGGCTTACTATCAAATACGGAGCGAACCACCCCCAATCTCTGGCGGGATTGCTACGAAAATCCCTCACGGCGTGGCACTCGGGGCTAAGAAATCCAACCTCGCCGAGTCACAGGGCATTTAAGGCCCTACTTCACCGACGTCCCCACCTTCTGATTCGCCAGAAATTGCCTCACCGCCGCTCCTGAATTCAGCTTGAGAACTTGCTCGGCGAGTTCTATCGCCTTGTCCAGACGCAATCGCTGGATTGCTTTGGCGACCTGGACGTAGTTCGAGCGAGAGACACTCAATTCTCGAGTCCCCAAGCCCAGCAATAAGCCCGTCAGCAAGGGATCGCCAGCCAGTTCTCCGCAGATTGTGGCGGGCTTCCCGTGCGCGGCCGCAGTACGTACCAGATTGGCGACAGTCCGCAACACGGCCGGTTGGAGCGCGTCGTGATAGGGGCCGACGTATTCGTCGTCCCGGTCAGCCGCCAGCATATACTGAGTCAGATCATTCAGGCCAATCGAAATTCCATCCACATGCGGAATCAGGGCGTCGATCATCAGGGCCGCTGCTGGAACCTCAATCATCGTGGTGACTTTGAACGGCAATTGCTCCCGCGATCGGCAGCCGCAAATGCGACACAATTGCTCAAATGTTTTTTCTAGAGTATCCAGCGAATCAACCATCGGCAGCATGACCGTCAACGGGCGCTCTCGAGCCAGTTTGGCGAGCACCTTGACTTGCGGACGCAGGATGTCCTCACGCTGCAACAACAAGCGGATGCCACGCAACCCCAGACTGGGATTTCGATTGATGGGAAAGTCCGCATACGGCGGACATTTTTCGGCCCCGAAGTCGACCAGGCGGATGTGCAGTTCGGCCTCACCGACGCGCGCCGCAACGTCTCGATAGATCTCGAGCGCTTCCTCTTCGGAGGGCCACCACAGGCGGTCCATATACAGGAATTCGGTGCGAAATAAACCAACTCCCGCAGCGGCAAATTGGGCGACAGAGTCGGCTTCAGTCGGATCGCTGATATTAATGTATAACCGAATCTTCGCACCGTCCTGCGTGACAGTTTGCAGAGTGGCGGGTTCGGCCGGCGCGACACTCAATGGAATCCGCTGGAGAATTGAAGCGACCAGCTGCTGATCGTTCTCGTTCGAATCCGAGACAATCACACCATTGTCGCCGTCGAGCACAATGTCAGCCAGGTGCTTGATCGTCTCGCATCCCGCTTGATTGAGTGTAATCAGCGGCAGGCCGAATCCACGCGCCAGAATCGCAGTATGAGACTTCGGCCCACAAGTATCAGTGACGAATCCGATGACTCCCTGATGCGCGTATTTCACCAACTCAGTCGGCGTTAATGACGAGGCCACGATAATGACATTGGCTCCGATTTCATCCTCAGTCACTGCCGCGTCCGACAAGCATTGAATCAAACGCCGGCCGATATCCAGAATATCAGTCGCCTTATCTTGAGCGAGAGTCACATTACTGGTCCGGAAGGCCTGATACAGATTCCGGACAATCCCTGACACGGCGCCTTCAGCAGATCGGCCGTGCTGCATGATCTCCGTCTCCATCTGAGACAGAAACTTCGAGTCGCGCAACAAATTGGCATGGGCGGCGAAGATCGCCACTTCGGATAGTGTGACACGTCCGGTCAAATGCCGTCGCAAGTGATCTAACTGAGCACTCGCGCGGCCAACCGCCGCGCTCAATCGCTCCAGCTCTTGTTGTGGTGTCCCTGACGGAGGGGTATTCAAGGCAGTCGCGAGCACGGTCGGCGCATCCACGACGTGTGACACACCGCGAACGATGCCGGGGCTGATGGTCTTGCCTTGTAATATCATGGCCACAGTTTCCTACGAATCCGCCAAAGTCGTCCAGAGTCACTTAAAGTGCAATCTCATGCTGACTCAATCGGACATAACTAGTCTCCGTAATCTGATAATTGTGCTCAATGCGGACTCCACCAACGCCTGGAACATACAGCCCAGGCTCCAATGTCACAACATCTCCTGCCAACAGAGTATCTTCACTGTCCGGAACGAGTATTGGCGGCTCCGGATGTCCCAAGCCCAACCCGTGTCCGGCGTGATGTGGGAAGAATTCTCCATATCCTGCGTCATGAAACACCTTCATCGTCGCGGCATGAACGTCTCTGGCTGCGGATCCAGCTCGCAAGACGGTCTCTCCCTGACGCATCGCGGTCGTACACAAAGCAAATAGAATCTCTTGCTGCTCCGCAGGTTCGCCTACAGCCAGCGTATTGGTGAAATCGCTGCGATATCCGTCCAGCACCACGGAATAATCGAGAATTAGCAAATCGCCCTGCTGCAGTTTTTGCCCAATGGGAGCACCGCCCGCTTTCGGCGTCGACGCATTCGTGGCTCGAAAATCGCCATAAATCATTGCTGGCCGTCCAGTGGATTCCAGCACCGCGGCGTGCATTTCCTGATACACATCCCAATCGGAAACTCCCGGCCGAATCACACTTCGTGCGCGCTCCAAGCCGGCGGCGCCGGCTTTCATGCACTCGTTCAACAATTCAATTTCATCTGGCAGTTTCTGCCGACGCAGTTCACGCAGCAGGCTGCCCAGGTCCACAGAATCAAGGGGATCGTCTCCACGCGACTGACCGGGACCCCGAGCTCGCAAAGTGTGAACTTCGTGGTCGAACGCCATGACTTCCCAGGCGGCCAAAGGCATCCATTCCGCTTCCACGGCTCCGATTCGACCATATAAACGATCGGATAAAGACCGGAGAGCGTCCAGAAGAGCATGATCGCGATTGATTACAGAATGTTTGTGGTCATACCAGGATTGAATGACCTCCTGTTCCACAAAAGGCTGTCCCGCGGCAGACCGACGTGTAAAGTTATCGGCGACCAGGGTCGCTCCCGCCCCCCGTTCCAGCAGCAACAGACCCCGCTCCCCTGCGGAGAAGCTCAGCGGATTCACCCAGAAATTGGACAAGTAATAAACGTGCCGGGGATCCGCGATCAGCAGCCATTCAAAGCGTTCAGGAACCCGGGACCATAACCGTT
>JAQGHT010000140.1 GCA_028291565.1 Planctomycetaceae bacterium
GTACTGGAGCACACACCCCCCGGAATGGCCTGTTTTCCCCGGGTATACCAGTCCGCAGCCTCTTCTGGAGAAGTCGGGAATTTGACGTCACGCATATCGAACCTTTCAGCGGCAATGTTGTCTTGCGGTTGGACAATCTCCGTACAGTCCCTTGAAGGACGACTGCTGATCACAATAATGGATCGTGACGCACGTGCCAACATCGGACCGCGTTGATCTGTTACAAAACGATCTGTCAAACAATTCTCAAACGAGTTCATCGATTATGACAGCGGCTGCACCAGCCACGTCCCAGGTTCCCGATGCCGGCGGCCGATTTGGCGAGTTCGGGCGTCGCTTCGTCCCCGAAACTCTAATGCAGGCCTTGGAACTGTTGACCGAGGACTATGCCAAGGCCAAGGCAGATCCTGCATTTCAGGCCGAACTGGCAGCTTTACTGAAGAATTATGTGGGACGTCCCAATCCGCTTTATTTCGCAGAGCGGCTGACCAAACACTGTGGCGGCGCCCGGATCTACTTGAAACGGGAAGATCTGAACCACACCGGCGCCCATAAAATCAACAATGCACTGGGCCAGGCATTGTTGACGCTACGCATGGGAAAACAGCGAGTCATCGCGGAGACCGGGGCCGGTCAGCACGGCGTGGCCACCGCGACGGCCTGTGCGCACTTCGGCCTGAATTGCATCGTCTATATGGGCGAAGAGGATATTCGCCGGCAGAAGCTGAACGTCTTCATCATGAAGACTATGGGAGCCGAAGTTCGCCCGGTCACCAGCGGTTCGCGGACCCTGCGTGATGCGATCAACGAAGCCATGCGGGACTGGATGGGTTCCGTCGAGAATACGCATTACATCATCGGCAGCGTCGTCGGTCCGCATCCATTTCCCCTGATTGTTCGCGATTTTCAATCGGTCATCGGCCGGGAAGCTCGGGCACAGAGTCTGGAAATTCTCGGGCGTCTGCCCGATGAAGTCATTGCCTGCGTCGGCGGTGGCTCCAATTCCGCGGGCATGTTTTACCCCTTCGTCGATGACACCAAAGTTGCCTTGACCGGAGTCGAACCTGGTGGTCGCGGCAATCGTCCCGGCGAGCATGCTTCAACGCTCAGCTACGGTGTCAAAGGAGTCCTGCACGGCAGCTACAGCTATGTCCTGCAGGACGCGGACGGCCAGACATCGGACGTGCATTCTGTTTCAGCAGGCTTGGATTATCCGGGAGTCGGCCCAGAACACAGTTATTGGAAAGATGCGGGGCGCGTCCGCTACACTCCGATTACAGACGCCGAGGCCTTGGAAGCGTTCGGCATGTTGTCGCGGATGGAGGGAATTTTGCCGGCTCTGGAAAGTTCCCACGCAATTGCACAAGCAATGAAAGCGGCTCGGGAGCGCGGACCAGACGAAGCTATCGTCGTCTGTCTGTCGGGCCGAGGTGATAAAGACGTCTACGAAGTTGCCAGGGTTCTGGGGCAAACGATTTGACTCTGGTCTAAATATTCCGGGGCAAGTCACGCATCCGACAAACCGCATTTATTTATACAGTTCGCGACCACGAATGAGTCTTGTTCAATACTTATTCCCGCGATCAAACGTCTCATTCTAAACCGTGCGCGGTATAACAGTTAAGGATTCCGTCCGTGTCTTCCAGAATCTCCGCGACATTTTCGAAACTTAAGGCCGAACAGAAAATGGCATTCATGCCATTCATCACGGCCGGTGATCCCGACCTGGAAACCACCGCCAAGGTGATTCGTGAATTGGCAGATCGCGGAGTGGACTTGATTGAAATTGGATTTCCCTACAGCGATCCCATCGCCGATGGTCCGGTCATCCAGGCTTCGTACACGCGGTCCTTGGGAAAAGGACTGCAAATATCGCAGCTGTTTAATGCGGTACGCGGAGTGACGCAATCCACCCCCAATCTGCCGCCACTGGTGGGAATGGTGGCTTATGCCATCATCTTCCGAGTCGGTCCCGAAGTCTTCGTCCAACAGGCTCGTGACGCTGGTTTTTCGGGACTGATTGTGCCTGACCTGCCCGCTGACGAAGCCCAGGAAATGGCCGCCTTGGTTAAGCAGCAAGGGCTGGATTTGATCCAATTGATTGCACCAACCACGACTCGACAGAGAACTCAAAAAATCGTCGAGACCGCGACCGGCTTTATCTATTGTATCTCGATCGCCGGCACGACCGGCATGCGGGATCAATTGCCGATCGAACTCCGGGAGCAGTTGAAATGGCTGAAGACACAAACCGATTTGCCGCTCGCCGTGGGCTTTGGCGTCAGTCGGCCTGAACAAGTGGAAGAACTACGCGGCTTGGCGGACGGCATTATTGTTGGCTCGGCAATAGTCCGGCTGATGGGCTCAATCACAACCGACCAGACACCAGTACCGGACGCATTGAACAGGATCGGCGACTTTGCGGCCGGGTTTGTTAAGACGGCACATTGTTCAAAATAGTAACATTCCCCCCGTTTCGCCGCTGAATTCGTGAGAATTCGGGCGAACGGCGCATAAATGCGATGCCCCCGGATCCTACCAGAGCTGCATGGAATCGCGGAACAACTCACCGAGCTCCGCCTCACCGGCTGGACGCGGTGAGAGTTTTGTGATTCGACTTTGCGGTAAGGTTCCCAGAATCATGTTGGGGATGTCGGCTTCGGAATAACCCACGGCTTTCAAGCCGCGCGGCATGTGCAACAATTGCATGAAGTAGATGATGCGATCGGCCAGGATTTTTCCTGCATCTTCCAGGCGTTTGCCCGCGACATCCACCCCCAATGCCTGCGCGGCCCGCAGATGACGTTCCGGGCAGGCAGACGCAGTGAATCTTACGACGGCCGGCGTGTTCAAGATCACCGACATCCCATGCGGAATGAGAGGCTCTGTAGTGGCATATCCCGCCGGCCGGAAGTCTCGAACCATGCCTGCAACAGGATAGGCCATGGCGTGCGGCAGATGGACTCCGGCATTGCCGAAGCCGATCCCGGCAAAACCTGAAGCCAGCAGCATCTGGCCACGAGCTTCGTCGTCAGTAATATCGGCAACTGCCCGGGGCAGAAATTCCGCGACCATTTCCAGGGCTCGCAGTGACCAGACGTCACTAATGGGATTCGTGCCTTGATAGGCGGTTCTTTCTGACGGTTTGTTGGGTTTCTGACGAGCCGTATAAGGAATCGCCGTGTAGGACTCCAAAGCATGGCTGAGGACATCCAGGCCGGCTGATGCCGCAACCGCAGCGGGTTGAGTGCGAGTATTGTCGGGATCGATAATCCCTAGCGTCGGACGCAGAAAACGATGCGAAATGCCGGTTTTGACTTGCTGGACAGTGTAATCGAAAATGGCGACTCCGGTCGTTTCGCTGCCGGTTCCCGCCGTCGTGGGAATGGCGATCAAAGGTTTGAGAGGTCCAGGAATCGGCTTGCCGCGGCCAATCGAGGGATTGACATAGTCCAGGAAATCGGCCGGATAAGTGGCATACAGATTCGCGGCTTTCGCGGTGTCGATCGTACTGCCACCTCCAACCGCCAGATATCCGTCAAACTTCCCTTCCGTGGCGAATTTCGCGGCCGCCTGAAAACTGGCATCGGTGGGCTCAACGACCACCTGATCAAAAAACACGTGCTCGATCCCAGCCGCGTCCAATGCTTCACGGACCGTCGTTCCGACCGGTAGATTCACAAGGGCCGGATCGATCACCACGAGCGCCCGCTTCACTCGTAAGTCCTGCAGATCGAAACCGACTTCGCTCGTGCAACCGCTGCCGTAACGAATATTGGAAGCCGCGAATTGGAACGCCGTATCAAGTGCCATGAATGCTGACCTTCTAAGTAAGTTATCTGGTTGATTTGATCCATGACACTTGTGTCACGAGTTGATTCAGGGCCGCGAATGAAATTGCCGCATTCGTGGCGTGTGCCGGAGTGCTGTTACTGGGGTACGTCGCCAGAGTCGCGTCGCCGACCAGGAAGACGTTGAAATCCTTGGACAGATTTTCGTAACCGGCTGTGGTCCGGCAATAACACATATCGGTCGCATAACCCGTCAGCAGCACATGCCGCACTTGCTGGCTCTTTAGAAATTTCTTCATTTCTTCGTACCCTTCCCCGTCGTAAATCACGACGTCATCGGGAAAATAGGTGATGTCAGAAGTCACGGGAATCGGCAGCTGCCAGAAACCTTGATTGTTGAATTTGGCGCTCGCATCCAGTCCCGGAAACTGGCGAAAATAGTCGATGACCGGAGTTTCATGGGACAGCTGCAATTCGGCGGGCAGCGGCTGCCCGCGATATTCGAAGGATTTCAGTTTCTCAGCCAGCTCGATCGTCCCCAGACGTCGCTGATCGTCCGAGGGGCGACTGCGAACAGACCGATAAAGTTTCTTGCGGATCGGATCTTCAATACCGGGAAGGCTATACAGAACGTTGTTGACCTTGCCCCGCAAGGATTTCAAGAACGGGTTGATGACCGTTATCGTGTGCTTGGCGGCAAAATGATTTTTGTCCGGCGTACAAAAGTCGCAGACTCCAGCAGGCTCCGGAGTCGTCCAGCCTTGCCCATCGTCAATCCCCCAGGGATGAACCATGACGACTGCAGTTTCCGCCGCCCGGAGCGTGTTTGGCATTTCGATAATGCCTCGTGCATTGTAGGAAAATCGCCAGGCTCGGACTTCCAGATCCCCTTGAGGATCATCAACCAGTCGCGGGGCTTCATACCGCACCAACTCGTGAATTGGATCGATAAATTCGGGGTGTTCGGCGAGTATCGGGTTGGGATGTTCCAGTCGCTTCAGTTGATTGGAATAGACTCGAGACCCGGCCGGCTTCGTCTCGACCGCACGCCCCCGGGCTTCTCGCTGGTCAAACGCCCAAACGAGAGCAAACAATCCCGCAACCACAACGCAACACGACAACCGCAGGCGAAACAATCGCATGTGAATTCTTCCCGATTAACAAGAAAAACGGAGCTTCCGCCAATTCCGAAATGTCGGATTGGGGATCGTCATGGAGCGCTGGACGTCTATGGTACAAGCTCGCGACCGGAGACCCAAGCGATGCAGTGCATCGGCTGACTCTAGCCCTCAACAACCGCCTGCATCTTTTCCAGGCCAACCCGGGCCACTTCCCGAGGGTCGCTGGCCCACAGGTCTTCGCGGAATAACTCCAATGAAAGCCAACGGTTGTAGCCGATTTGACGCAGTAGATTAAGCATCCTTTTCAGGTCCAGGTGGCCGTCGCCGGGGTAGACTCGGTCTTTGTCGTGTTGCTGCAGTCTGGGCGGACTCGCCGGAGTATCGTTGAAATGACAAATGGCAATTTGCTCGGATTTCAGCAACGCAATTGACTCGGCCGAACCGCCCCCCCGGAAAATATGGAATGGGTCGAGGACAATTGTGCCGTCCGGATGATTGGATTTGGTGATGATTTCGAGGGCGCCTTCAATTGTGTTCAGGTCTTCGACAAATCCCAGAAATTCCATAGCCGGCTTCACACCAATTTGACGGCCCAGTTCCAGCAGTTCGTAGTAATTTTTAGCCCCCTGGTCGTGATCTGCGAACCCCGCGGCCGGCCCCGCGATGACATGTAGCGCGCCGACTTCAACCGCCTGCTGCATCCGCCGCTGGCATTCGACCAGTTCCTGCCGGTGCAATTCGCCGGTGGTTTCAAACCAGCCTTTTAAATAGATCGTCGTCGGTACCGTCAGGCCCTGGTCAGCGAGTGCCTGGCGAACTTCGGAGAGTGTTCCTCCCCGAGCCACATGGGCATCCAGATCGTCATGCCACAATTCGATTGCTTTGTAACCGACTTCGCCCGCGATGCGAATTTTTTCCAAAATGGGAGTTGGGCGAATGGTGCTGCTATTCAGCGTGTAAATGAAATCGCTCATGGTGTGCATTTTTCCGATTCAAAGAACAAAGTTTGAGCAAACAGTTGAAGCAGAAGTCGTTTCGCAAGTGGTTCTGATTGGTATCCTGACGTGTAACGAAAGACATTCTGGAATGCAAACGAAATGAATCGATGGTGATTCGCACAAGAATTGCAGCTGCTGCATGGACAATTATCTCTGCGGAGCGAATAATGGCCATCCACCAATGTCAGACAGAACGACCAAAGTTGTGAAACAATAAACAACTGACACGGGTTTCGGGATCTCTCTTTTCGATCTTCTTCAGTTCCTGACAACTTCATTGCGTCGAACGAGACCTTAGAAAAGTTCGCTATGTCAACATCCCCGGCCGCCACGGCCGCAGATCGGCTCAGTGATAACGACGTTCAGGCGATTGACCATTTGCGAGAGATCTACGCCAAACTTCGCCGAGAACTTGGCAAAGTGATCGTCGGTCAGCACGATGTGATCGAGCGACTGGCGATCTGTTTGTTCGCGCGAGGACATGCCTTGCTGATGGGCGTCCCGGGACTGGCCAAGACACTGCTGGTCAGCAAACTCGCCGAGACGATGTCGCTGAAGTTCAGCCGGATCCAGTTCACACCGGACTTGATGCCGATGGACATCACGGGGACGGACATTCTGCAGGACGGAGCCAGTGGTCGCCGCGAATTTGAATTCGTCCACGGTCCGGTCTTCGCAAACATCGTGCTGGCGGACGAAATCAACCGTGCTCCCCCCAAGACCCAAGCCGCCATGCTCGAAGCCATGCAAGAGCGAAAAGTCACGGTGGTCGGCAAGATGTTTCAGCTGGATGCGCCGTTTATTGTGTTAGCCACGCAGAATCCGGTGGAGCAGGAAGGAACCTATCCCCTTCCCGAAGCTCAACTCGATCGCTTCATGTTCCTGATCGAACTCGATTATCCTTCTGAAGCCGAAGAAATCCTGATCGCGCGAACGACTACGGGTGACGCTTTGCCGGACCTGGATCATTTGATGACGGCTGCGGACATCATTCGCAACCAGGACCTGGTCCGGCGCGTTCCGGTGCCGGATCATATCTACGGTTTCGCCGCGAAGCTCGTGCGGAAAACGCGACCTTATGGGACAACCGCTCCTGCCTGGCTGAAACCGCTCGTGGCCTGGGGTGCTGGACCACGCGCCGTGCAAAATCTGATTTTGGGAGCCAAAGCGCGAGCTGCCTTGCTGGGAAGTTATATGGTCCGACTGGAAGACATCCACGAAGTTGCGGTACCAGTCCTGGCCCATCGCGTCATCACGACGTTCGCCGCTCAGGCCGAAGGGATCGATGCGAAGAAAATCGTGAAAAGATTGATTGAGGAAACGAATCAGGAGAAGGGCTAGACGGACAGGAATGTCCCTGGCGAGCGTTGGGTGAGGTAAGCTCTCGGACTCTTCGGAACGGGAATCCTGGGGCTGATGCCATGCGGCTCAACATGAGTCAAACTGCTTGTCGTGCAAGCGTTTGCTGATAGAGCACGGTACGTCGGCCGGTTGACGCGGGGCACTCGACAGGACTCGGAAAGGAACCATCCGGCTTGCGCCGGACGCTCGCCGTAGCGATCTAGACGGGAATGTCCGTTCTACAAGAGGAATCTTTCACTGATGTTTACGGAACGCCGGGCTCGAAGTTTTATCGATACGCATGTCTTGTCGCGGCTGGCCGGTGTGCCGTTAATGGCTCGCAGGCCCATGCAAGGCAATGTATCCGGACGCCACGCCAGCCCCCACCGGGGGGCCAGCGTGGAATTTGCCGAGTACCGTAAATACGTTCCTGGTGATGATTTGCGGCGTTTAGATTGGCGGGCCTATGGACGTTCGGACCGGTTCTATGTGAAAGAGTATGAAGCGGACACGAACTTGCGTGCCTGCTTTGTGCTCGACACCAGCGGCTCAATGGGGTTTGGCTCGACCGGCATCACCAAGATTGAATACGCTCGAAAAATTGCCGGTTCGCTGGCTTATCTGGCCGTGCAACAAGGTGACGCCGTCGGTTTAAGCTGTGTTGCGCAAAATATCGTTCGCAGTCTTCCGCCCAAGCGCAACGCCGCCCATTTAATGTTGCTGTTCGATGCCCTGGAACAAGCCGAGCCCAAAGGCGACACGCAACTTGCGACTGTCCTGCATGAATTGGCTGAAACCACACGGCAACGAGCATTAATTGTCATTATTTCAGATCTGTTCATTGATCCAAGCTTGCTGCGTGAGTGCTTTCAGCACTTGCAATTCAGACGGCACGACGTCGCCGTGTTTCACTTGCTGGACCCGCTGGAATTGAGCTTCAATTTTCGGCGCCCGATGCGATTCCTCGATATGGAAGGAGGTCCAGCCGTGTTTGCCGAACCCAATGAGATCGCCGAGCGGTACCACAAAGCGCTGAATCTGTATCTTGATGGCGTGAAACAGGTCGTCCTGGAATCGGGTGTGGACTACCATCGGACCAGTCTGGCCGAGAATTACGAACAGACTTTGCTCCGGTTTCTCGTGGGGCGGACGCGTGCGAAGGGGGTACGATGACCTTTCTGCAGCCGTTGCTTCTGGCTGGACTGCCGCTTGTCGCCCTTCCCTTGATCATTCATTTGATCAATCAGCGTCGGTTTCAGACCCTCCGCTGGGGGGCCATGATGTTCCTGCTGGCTGCGAATCGCATGTCACGCGGTTTCGCGAAGCTGCGTCAATGGCTGATCATGCTGTTCCGCATGCTGGCCATTGCAGCATTGATATTCGCCGTCAGCCGTCCGCTCGCCAGTGGCTGGCTGGGCCTGGCCGCCGGAGGCCGCGCTGACACGACGCTGATTCTCCTGGATCGCTCTCCCAGCATGCAGCAACGGGGATCAGGTTCAGCCGCATCAAAACTCGAAACCGGTCGTCAGCAACTCGTTCAGACTTTGAAATTGCTGGGCTCAAGTCGCTGGGTGTTGATCGAAAGCACGACGAATCAACCACGTGACCTGGAATCGCCTGAGGCTCTATTGAGCCTGACCGAAACTGAGCCGACGAGCGCCGCGGCGGATTTACCTTCGATGCTGCAGGCGGCCCACGATTACATTCAGGCCAACAAATCGGGCCACACTGAAGTGTGGATTTGCTCGGATTTGCGAGCCAACGACTGGAATGCCGAGAGTGGTCGCTGGCAAGCATTGCGAGATTCATTCCTGGAGTTTGCCCAGGGAGTGCGGTTCCACTTGTTGGCCTATTCCCAACCGGCACCCGAAAACCTGGGAATCCGCGTTACAGAAGTCCGCCGACTCGAGACCAGCGATGCGGCAGAACTGCTGGTGTCGCTCAAAGTGAAGCGTGAAGCCGGTGACGGGCAAAATGATGATGTCAAAACCATCGTCCCGATCGAGTTTCTGATTGAAGGTTCTCGATCTGTCATGAATGTTGAGTTTTCAGGTCGTGAATACGAATTGAAAGATCATCGGATCCCGATCGAACGGGCGCGGAAACGAGGGTGGGGCAAGGTCTCGATACCAGCTGACGAGAATCCCGCCGACAACGATTTCTACTTCGCATTTTCCGAACCGGCACCGCGGCACACGTTGATTGTCGCGGACGATCCGCTCGCGGTCCGTCCGTTACAACTGGCGGCTGCGATCTCCCCCAATCCCGCAGTCAAAAACCTGGTCGAAATCGTGACTCCCGATCAGGTCAGCAGCGTCGAATGGGAGAAAGTGGGTCTGGTGTTGTGGCACTCGCAACTCCCCGAGGCTGAAGCCGCGAAACTGGTGGAATCATTCGTGGGACGTGGGGGACAAATGCTGTTCCTACCGCCCCGCGATCCTGGAAGTCAAGAATTGTTTGGCATCCGCTGGAAGCAGTGGATTGAATCGCCCAAAGAGTTGGCAGTCGATACCTGGCGCGGTGATCAAGATTTGCTGGCGCACACCTTGAGCGGAGCCGCGCTGCCGGTCGGACAGTTGGAAGTGCAGAAATACTGCGAAATACAAGGCGAACTGACTCCGTTGGCGACACTTGGCGGCGGCGTGCCCTTGATGGGGCGTGTCACCACGAATCGGGGTGGCGTCTATTTCTGCGCGACGACTCCGGCACTGGCTGATTCGTCACTCGCAAGCAATGGCGTGGTGTTGTACATCGTCGTGCAGCGGGCATTGGCAGCGGGCGCCGAGGCCCTGGGAAACACGCGGCAACTTGTCGCCGGTCCGGCCGCGTCTGAGAATTCCGTCAACTGGAAGGTCGAAGCGAGTTCCGATCCGGGATACTCGACTGAGTATCCCTTTCATCGGGGTGTCTATTCGACGGACGATAAGTTGCTGGTCGTGAACCGTGATGCCGCCGAGGATCAGGCGCCCGTGCTGGGAGAAGGCCGCGTCGCCGAGTTGTTCAAAGGGTTGGATTTTGCCCGGGTGGACGACAGCGCTGGAAATCTGAATTCGCTGATTCAAGAGATCTGGCGGTTGTTTTTGACAATGATGATGGTCGCCATGGTGGTTGAGGCCGGTTTGTGTTTGCCGAAAGTGAATCGCGTGACAGGAGCCTCGACGTGAACACCTACCGCACTCTGACCTTTCTGTGGACGCCCTGGTCCGTCGCGATCTCGGTCGTGCTGGTTCTGGCCACGGCGGGCTTTTGCTATGAAGCCTGGCGCCGCAGTGGATTTCGCCGCTCGTTCGGACTGCTCGAGTTGCTCCGCTTGTTGCTGGTCATTTTTGCTGCTCTGCTGTTAAATCAGCCGGAATGGATTGAAGAATTCCGTCCACAAGAAAAGCCCTCGATTGCCGTTCTATGGGACGCGTCGATCAGCATGAATACGCGTGATGCCGTTCCTGGTGCGAAGACTGGAACATCCACGACGGTGGGAGGAGCGCCTGTCACCCGCCGAGACGCCATTGCCAGTTTAATTCAACAAGAATCTTGGTCCAAACTGGCTGAACGGTTAGACGTTGTCATTCAGCCGTTCGCCGAGCCGCAACCCGGGCACGGCAGCGATCTGCATGAACCATTGGCCAAAGCACCCGAGAAGTTCAAAAACCTG
>JAQGHT010000146.1 GCA_028291565.1 Planctomycetaceae bacterium
TGTCGGATCACTCGGCGGATTCGATTTTCGACTCCATCGGAGCTTCCTCAACGGTCAAAACACCCAGCCGGAATTATCGGTCTCCGGAAATCAAATTGCTGTCCGACCAACCCTATAAATGGTCTTCAGGTGACGTATCACGTCGCTCTTCGACGACGACATCCACCGCACCTCTGAAAATGTCGGCTGGTTATTTGCAGCAGCTGGCACGCAACGCGAGCCAGGCTGACGGAGATGTGCGGCACTCGCAACTTTCACAAGTCGTTCTGCAGCTGCTGAGCGACGATCGGCTGACTCTGGCCTATCACTTGACCCGGGGGATTGAAACACGGCTTCCAGGTTTCCAGACGAACCTTCCCTCGTGGCTGATTCACTCACTGGTCTTAAGCCGACATGTGTGTTACGCCAAAGGTGAAATTGCGAGAAAGATCGAAGAGAACTTAAAGGAGTTCTCGCCACAAATGTTGACGGCTGGCGATACCGACTGGAATGAGGCCACCGGCTTTTTTGTGCGTGCGGCGGCATTGATCCCGGCGCTGCTGACGTCGTCGCCTACCGCTTCCGCGATTCTCCGGACGTTCCGCATCACACCTGGCTTGAGCCATCTGTACAATTATTGTAGCCGGCTTTCCACATACGGGCACCGCTTACAGGGACAAGCTTCGGACTTGTTCACGCCCGATTGCGACATGGCCAACTGGGAAAGCGAAATCGCGACGCTGCAACATTCCATCGAGACCTGGCTGGCGGACTCCGTCAAGAAGGCGTGTCCAACATCCCGTTCGTCGTTGTTGTTTTTGCATGCCCATTGGACTTTGACCAGCGGCAGCGTATCACGCTATGCCGAATCGGCCCGGCTGTGGAGCAAATGGCAGGAATGCTTCCGCCTGGTTCATCGACTGCTGAAACCCGTCAGAAATGCACAAGAGCAGGAACGTAACTGGGTCAAAGGTGAAATCGATCGACTGACCCAATCCATTCGTCTGGAACCCGCTGGCGGCGAAATCAACCAGCCCTTGCCTCTGGGAACGATCACATTTCCCCAGGAAGCGATGTTGAAGGTCATCCGTGACGGCGTCGATTTCGCGAGCCGCTGGTTGCGATTATGTGCCTCGAAACCGGCTCAGGGACGAACGCTGGCTTCACGAGATGCGGAAGCCTTGCGAGATGAAATCCTGGAACGGACCGACGCGGTCCTGTTGGAGCTGAACGTATTCAGACAACGCCACACCTCACAGAGGACACAAGCCGCCATCTCCTGCCTGGAGAGCACGATTGAACACTTACAAGCCATTTTTTCACCTCATTCGACATTGGCGTTGCGCGAGACGGATCCGCGGCACGTCGTATTTGGTGAATTACTGAAGATTCCCAATCTGAATATGAACGAGCAATGGATGCCCACAGTAGACCCACTGACTCTGGAGAATGAAATACTCAGCTATTTAAGTGCTGACTCTCGCGATTGGAAACAAGCATTTGACATGCAATGCCTGCAACGCGACCACGTGGCAACGGACCGGATTCTGCAACTGAACGTGTGGCGGACAGAACAGGAGCGTGAGACGTTGCGACGACGGAGAAACAGTGAACTTCAAGCCTGCCGGGACGAACTGACACGGGACCTAGAAGATGTTCGGCAGATGATCACAAATGAGGCCCACCACAAGCGACTCACGTCAGGATTTCTCACTGGGCTGGAGCAACGGTTGCAGCGCGTGCAGGTCACATTGGAATCGACGATCGATCTTGCCGCCGTTCAGAATGAGGTCAGTCAAGTCCGTCTGATTATTGAGCGGCAGAAGCGCGAGGCCCTCAATGTCGAGAAGCGTGCGGACGGCTCGACTGTTAGCGGCAAGTCCGCGGTCAAGTTTCATCAGATCGAAACGTCAGAATCGCCCCAAACAGAAGAAGACACATGGGCCCAGAACATCTTTTCCGACAATTAGAGCGGATGACACCTGGCGAGCGTCGGGCGTAAGCCGGATGGTAGATTGGACTCAATTTCGAGATTTCAGATTTCAGATTTCAGATGAATGCAGAATCTTGGAACGCGTGTCTGTCATTTGCTCGCGAACAACTTTAGTGGACATTACAGAAAGATTCCAACCATGCTGACGGTGAGCCAGGGAGACGACGTTCGCATTCATTATTCGACACGTTCGATGCATGGCAACGTGATCGAAACGTCGGAGCATCGTGAACCTTTCGAGTTCACTGTCGGTGGACCGGAGGTGATTGAAGGCCTCAGTCACGCGTTATTAGGCATGCATATTGGTGAAAAGAAACGCGTCACCGTTTCCCCAGATCAGGCATTTGGATTCCGGGACTCGAAGCTGCAGCAGCACGCTCCGCGAAGCGGACTGCCGGAACGGGCGGAAGAGGGCGACCAACTGACAGTCAACTGTGCCGGACGCGATCTGGATGTCTGGATTCGGAGCGTTCTGGATGATGAATTCGTGCTGGATGCCAATCATCCGTTGGCGGGTGAGTCCCTGATCCTGGACATTGAATTAATCGGAGTTGGTCCGAGTCCGTAGTGGAACTGTCGGTTGCGAATCATTCGCTCAAATTAAACTTCATTTCACTTTGTTTCGTGCGGGCCTTAAAGATCCCAGCCTCAGGCTGACTCGGGTGGGGAAGAGAAATCATGACGATTAAGCTAACACCTGCTTCATTTCTCTCGGGAGTCCGTCAAAGCGGCTTGATCGAGTCGCATAAACTCGATCAACTGATTGCGGAAATCGAACATTCCGGCGCCGACCTGAATAGTGCACAAGCACTTGCCGGAGCCTTGGTCCGTCACGGAGCCATCACCGAATGGCAGTCCGATAAACTGCTGCAAGGCCGTCACAAAGGCTTTATCCTCGGACGCTACAAATTGCTCTCGCTGTTGGGGGCCGGTGAGATGAGTGCTGTCTATCTCGCTGAACACGTGATGCTGGAACGCCGGTGTGCGATCAAAGTCTTACCCGGAAACAAAGTGAAAGACA
>JAQGHT010000174.1 GCA_028291565.1 Planctomycetaceae bacterium
GCCAGAAACAGGAGTTCCAGTGGTTGTCGTGACCGTTTGGGCGTTCGCAACAGGGGCGGTATTTGCCGATCCGACATTGATCGTCACCGTGGCGTCATTGCTGTTGAGCGTACCGTCGTTCGCTTTATACGAGAAGGTGGCGGCACCCGTGAAGCCCGTGGTGGGCGTGAACGTGAAGGATCCATTGGGATTAATCGTGACGGTCCCGTGAGTCGCCGCCGTGGAACCGACCGAGAACGTCAGCGTATCGCCATTCGCATCAGTTCCCGTCAGCGTGCCGGAAACCGCAGTATTCAAATTCGTGGACAACGTCACAGGGTTGACAACAGGGGCGGTATTTGCCGATCCGACATTGATCGTCACCGTGGCGTCATTGCTGTTGAGTGTGCCGTCGTTCGCTTTATACGAGAAGGTGGCCGCACCCGTGAAGCCCGTGGTGGGCGTGAACGTGAAGGATCCATTGGGATTAATCGTGACGGTCCCATGAGTCGCCGCCGCGGAACCGGCCGAGAATGTCAACGTATCGCCATTCGCATCAGTTCCCGTCAGCGTGCCGGAAACCGCAGTATTCAAATTCGTGGACAACGTCACAGGGTTGACAACAGGGGCGGTGTTCCCAGCAACATTCAGAGTTACCGTTGCCGCAGCAGAACTCGTTTCATTGTTGACAGTGTCTTTCGCAAAATAGGTGAAAGAATCAGTACCAATAAAACCAGACGGCGGCGTATAGGTGAAAGTGCCATTATTGTTTAGAGTCAGCGTCCCGTGCGTGACATTGTTCTGCAAAATGGCTTGGCTGATTGTGTCACCGTCGGCATCCGTATCATTTGCCAACACCGATGTGTTTTCAGTCAACGTGGTGTCTGCACTCAGGAAATAGTTGTCATTCACAGCGACTGGAAGATTGGCGGTCAAAACCACTCGCTCCTCCAGCCTCTCCACGAGCGCAACACGGACACGTCGCGGTTTGCGAATCATGTCGAACTTCAAAAGTCCACGTACCCAATTATTCCAAGTGAAATTCAACATGCTGTTACTTCATGAATGGGAATGAGGTGATCTTTGCGACCGTGGTGAAACACTGCCACGCTCCATTGAACTGAAGCCTCGCGTAAGAGTAAGATTGCGCTGTTGCCGCAACATGGCGTACTGGCGAGTCGTCTCCAGGCACGAACTATTGAGACAGAAAAGCGTTAATTGCGATATGCAAACACTATGCCGCTTTTGTCTATGCAGTGCATTGATACTGATGAATGGGTTTGACACCTAAATGTACGCGACTCAGGCCACTTGCAATCTATAAATGGAGAACTACGCCGTTTTCGAACAGATGTATCTTCTCACATTCATACGAGTCTGTGTGCATAGTGCTTAATAATCAATCACGTAATCATCCAAAAGATGCTAAGTTGCAATCTGCATCACACCACGGGTGCCGTCTGAACTCATTCCGAATTCCAAACGGAAGCCTGCTGGGATCACGTCTTCATGTTCACGCCGTTCAGGTCCGATGAATCTAAAGCGTCGATCAAAAACAAAGAACCCGGTTTTTCAACCGGGCTCTCTGCCCCTCAGTCGCCAGCGTCAACTCGCTCGTTATTGCCGATCGAAATCGCCCGGGCTTAGGTTTTGGTGCGACATTCCGTCTCGTAAAGAGTGAGCCAGAGCGGATTAGCCTTGAACCTACCGATCAGCAGCTGCACTACCATGATCAAGATAATGATCCGGCCGTCAAACCCATGGTCAACACTGTGTAGAAGTATAGACCCATGCGAGGTGTCCAATCAATGTGGCGTTTTGAAATCATTTATTCCAGCAGTCTGGAAAAGGTTTATGGCGCAGGCACGACAACCGTACCATTTCGTCGGATCATCCGGCGATCCTGGCCGGGAGTGACACCGTAATACTTGTAAACCTGAGCACGGTAAGTAGGCGTGCCGAAGACCGGGTATTGCTTAACCGTGTACGTGGGAACCTGTTGGAATCTCTGGGGGGTAATCTGAACCGTTGCCACCCGTTGATCTGCGTTAAAAACGGCCGCATCCCACGGAACGGTTACCAAGCTCGCGTCGTCTTTGGCCACGATCAAATAATCGACATTGCCATGTTCGTCAATCACAATGTCGTCCACCGTACCGACAGCGGTGTTCCCTTCGATATTTACCTTTGAGCCAATAATCTGCTTCGCACGAAAAGCCTGGCCGGGTCCAGCAGGTTTCACGGCTGGATTTTGTTGTGAGGCGGCGGCGTTCGGCTGCGCGGCGTCTTGCGCCGTGATGATACTCGTGCTGACGACGGTTGTGACTACCATCAATAAGGCAGCCAACTGGATTTTGCGACTCAACAACATGTCTTCCTCCCAAATTAGGGCGACGGCATAGATGGCACCAGCCGTCAGACGATCTGCGGCGCGTGTGCAATTTCCCGTGAAATCTGCAAAATGCGAGCCAATTCTCAGCCATCTATCAAACTTGAAGTTTGGAAGCCTCGTGTGTTGCTCGATTTGGAGGGTGAATTAAGACTTGCGTTGTCTTAATTTTGGATTAGCTCAATGGCCAGTCCGAATTTGTTCAATAATGCCACAGTGTAACTCTCGCTATGTTCGACCAGATCGGAAGTTGAGCGAGCAGAAGTCCGACGTCAAGGAGACCGGCTGGTAACCAGCGCCGGTCCGTCGTTTTTCGTTTTAAAAAACTGGGAATTGACCGGTGACATGATTTCGGATGCAGCCCCGCACTTGAAAACACTGCTATTCGTTGAATTGAGCAATCGTTTGGCGGAACGGCGCGCGGGAAAACTGGTGCCTTTTCAGTTACGTCGGTCGCTGAGGAACATATTTTGCGTCGCCACCGCAAAGAAATTGCTCGCGACGATTTGGTTGTCTTCAAGGCCGGCAGCACATCGATTGCCTGACAGGCAACGGGCTCTATTATACGCGTCGCGATTTCTTGTCGAGGTCCGGAAGTTCCAGTGCATCAGCTGTGACCGCCGGAAAAGTGAGCAGCTTGTTCGTGGTCACGGTCTTGCAACGAATCGCGATCCAGACCAACCCCAGAACTCGCAACTTCGTCCGCATCGTCGGTTCAGGATGTCAGCGGTGAGTTCCACGGCGACTAATAACGATCGTAGCGACAGTAGCCGTGTTCGATCACCAAGGCCACCTTGAAAACGACGAGAAAAGTGGGCGGACACGGGACGGTTAGGATGTGCTCCAGACCCCGCTTGGAATTCCCAGGCGGGATCCGTCTCACGGTGCGTCACCTGTCGTATGCGCCGTGAAACCCACAGCTTAGAATTGAGGAGAAAATGAAAAGTTCATGGATCGGAATTATCGCAGTGTTGGCATTAGCTTGCGGCGTAGCGGCTCCGGATATCCACGCTCGCGGCTACAGTGGCGCTGGCCGCTGCAACAGTTGTCGTGCCCCAGCCTGTGCCCCAGCCTGTGCCCCAGCCTGTAGTCCACCCCAGTATCAGGTCCAAAGGCAGACTTGTTACCGCGCGGTCGTCGAAACGGTTTGGGATCGACAAGAATACACGGTCAATCGCAATGTGTACGAAACGACCTATGAAGACCGGCCCGTCACTTGCTATCGCACCGTAATGGATCGCCAGGAACGCGATGTTCCCTACACAGTCTCGCGGCAGGTTCAAGAATGTTCTCAACGTCAAGAACGCTACACGGTCTCCCAACCCGTTTGGGAAAATAACGTTCGGGAAGTGACTCGCGTCGTGCGTCGGTCAGTCTGGCAAGATCAAGTGCGGGTCGAAAACTATACGGTGTGCCGTCCGGTCGTAGAGACGGTTAGCCGCGAATGCCGACAGACCGTCATGCGTCAAGTCGCTGAGGTTGTCAATCAACCGCGGTGCCGGACCGTGATGCGGCCTGTCGTGGAAACACGTTGCGTGACCGAAGTCGTTCCAAATTGGACGATGCGACAAATCTATCAGCCGGGACGTTGTGTCCCACAAACCACAGTCGATGCTTGTGGTTGTCCGCGAACTTGTATGGTGCAAACTCCGGGATTCTATACCACTCAGAAAATCTACTGTCCGCAAACAGTCCAGCGACAGCAATCGTACACACGCTACGTTGCCGAAGTTGTGAACGAGACGGTGCCGGTGCAAGTGACGCGCTGCGTTCCCCAGGTAGTGGTTACCCAAATTCCGCAACAGGTCACCCGCCTGGTCCAGGAAACGCGTCAGCGGCAGGTTCCTTATAAAACTTGCAGTTGGGTGAGTGAGAATGTCGTCGATCGCATCCCCTATCGCACCTGCCGCATGGTCGCTCAAGAACTCGTGCGGACGGTCCCCGTCGTAACCACGCGCGTCATCCAGGAACAACTCGTTAGACGCGAAGTTTATAATGTGCCGCGTCGGGAAGCGTACACCGTGACGCAGAGAATCTCGCGTCCGGTATGTCGTGTTGTAACCCAGCAGATGTGCCGTATGGTACCGCGACAAGTGTCGCGTCAGGTGCCGTACGAAGTATGCAAGATGGTGCCCATTCAGGCATCCGAGTGTCCCGCCCAAGGCGGGGGAGTGCCTGATGCCGTTCGTCCTGTGCCATACGATTCTGCTCCAGATGAACCCGCGAAACCGGTTGCACTTCCGGCGGCAGCCTTAGCTCCGAAACCCGCGGCCGCGAGCGTTACTCCTTCAGCCTGAATATAACGGACCACGCGATTGTCACGACGGCCACCTAGTCCTCATGGTGTCGTTCCTCGCTCCAAAACGGCAGTGCGGCCACGATTGTCGCGACTCGCGCGTGCTAAACATAAGGTTTACTCCGCTTTGATAGCTAGGTTTTGGTTCTCTTTTGATTGGCGCCTCAAGTTGGGGGGGGAACTCACGGGCCAACGTGTTGCAATACGCGGCGCTCCTGAGCTTGTTGGCTTTGAAGCTGCTTCGTAAAGAACGCTTGCGCCATATCGACGACTTCAATCTGGACCAGGGCCTTGGTCTGTTCGCAGGGTTAAATGTTCTTCCCGAGAAGTCGTTCGCCACGGGATACTCTTATCGCACACAACGAACTCATCAAGAGAAGTTGCCGGTGTCTTGGTTTAAGAAACTCTATCCGATATTGCTGCCCGAGGCGAAAGCGTTCCCCCTGGATTTTCATCCGATTCCCTATCGTGGCGAAGAAGCGGTCTTGGAGAATCATTACATCCCCTGTCGCGGCCAGGCTTGCCCAAGCGTGCAGACATTTTTCGCGTTGGAATATGAAAAACAAGTCTTTTGCTATGCGAATGCCAATCTCCTGCGAGATGAGCAGACTCAGGAAGTGCTTCGATTCGTCGACTACTGGAAAGACTTGACTGGTCAGAACCCGGAATGGTTGTACTTCGATTCGAAACTGACGACGTATGAAGAATTGTCCAAATTGAATCAGCGCAAAATCTCCTTCGTCACGATTCGTCGTCGAGGACCTGCGATCTTGCAAAGAGTGAATGAACGACCGGAAAGCGAATGGAAAAACGCCACCATCGATATTCCAAAGCGTCGAAACAAGAAGATTCGATACTTGGACGAGACGATTCGTCTGGACGGCTATGAAGGAACAATTAGGCAGATCGCAGTGACGGGGTTGGGGCGAGAGCAACCGACATTGTTTTTAGCCAATCATCCTGACGCATCCCCACGTCAGATGATCATGAACTATGCCCGGCGGAACGGAATCGAAGATAGTTTGGGAACCAATGTCGACTTCTTTCACATGGATAATTTATCGAGTGAGGTGCGACTGAATGTTGACTTGGACGTCACGCTGACTGTCATCGCCAACAGTTGCTATCGATGGTTGGCAAGCAAGTTGAAGGGTTACGAAAGAGTCAAACCAAAACTGCTATCCCGAAACTTCATCGAAACCAGCGGTACGATCGAAACCACCGACGAAGGCGATTTGCGAATCCTCTTTGATCGTCGTTATCACAACCCAGTAATACGGGAAGCCGCATTGGACAAAGCCTGCCCTCCGATCCCTTGGCTTGGCCGGAAACGAATCTTGTATGAATTTTCATGAACGGTTCAAGTGTCCGAAAATGTGAGTCGATTTGGGGGCATGGAAATCGGCGTTTATTACTCTATTTCGAGACCGTCTTGAGAATTTCTGGCAGTGGAACCAACGGACCGGACCAACCATCGTGTTGGTCGCCTCTTTGAGCTGCAAAATCTCGCCCCGCACATCGACGGTAATTTTCTTGGAAAGATCGTCGTTGGCGACACCGATCGTGACCTCGGCAAGGTTTCGAACCTGGGCAGTCAGATTGCCGACCATCTGATTGACTGAGTAGGTCAAATCCTTCCATTTGCCCGAGGTTGACGGTCCAACATTTCGGAAATCTGTTCACAATAGCATTCGATTACGCGATTTATGTGTGTTCGCGGTCAGCGGTTCGTCACCTGACGAGTTCGATATGGACCAGATGCCCGTCGACGGCTGGATCGCTAAACCGGTTCGAATCGATACCCAGATGCAACCCGTCCGCGCTGTGGATTTGCCCACCACAATGACCGCCTGAAAAAGAACTCAAGTTGAGCAGGTCGCATTTTATGCCCCTCCTGGCCGGCTCGCTGGAACATTTGATGTAACTAGCGAGCCGTGGCTAAGAAGCATCCTTACTCCGTACCTCAACACATACGCCGGACTGTTGCTGAGCCCGTCTCGACTGCGGATAAAAGCCAGCGTCGTGTGAAGATCACTGTGCCCTGCGAAGTCATGTAGGGCCGAATTGCCGTCGTCCGCATGCATACAGTTTGTCGATAGGGTCAAACTCTGCCTTGCAATTTGAAGCCACCGCGAAAAACAGTGGTCATTGGAGTCTGTAGACGATTGAATGCCTCAGGCGCTGCACCGTTCCTCGGCATTTCCACTGTGCTTCACCTTCTCAAGGCCATCTCGAACGATTGTGGAAACCTTCCTGTCACCATCTTATTCGGTTCCACCAAAGCGGAGGTTCGTGGCGGTCATAAGCGAAAGACGTGGGCTGTCGAAAAACTCAAAACTCAATCTCGCTGATAGATAAAAAAAGCGATTGGGAGGCGGGCACTAACGCCCGCCTCCCTTGGAGTTAAAGCCGTTAAAATTGTGTGTCACATTCGATTTGTTGACTTTCCGTTTGCAGAATTCCGGCCATGACGCCAAGTGGCGCGAAAGCCATCCACTTGAGCTCGCTCGTTTTCCGTTCTTGTACGCCCCAACAAGCGATTCCGGCGAAGATTGCAATTGGCAATACGGTCTGCATATTGATTCCTAACGTTCAAGGAGAAATGTGAACTGCGATAAAAATACAGTCATCCGTTCCAATCGCGAAGGGGTTACTGATACGAGCATCGCGTCTGTTCATTGAAGATGTCGAAAGGAAGTGTTCCGACCCAAGTGACCGATTGAAATTGTGCGATTTTAAGTTGAAGATGAGCGGACTCGCATCAGTCAAGCTGAGGTCTTCAGGCCGTGGCAAACGACACCGGCTACCGAGCAGTTACTCGGATTGGACCTTCGCCCCGTAATGGCACGAATACCTCGGACTTGGCCAATCGTCGCTCTGCGCCCGCTACTGGCCTGTTCCCCCGTTGCTGGACCTTTTATAACGGCTTAATCAGGGGCACTGCCACGCATTGCTTGCACGAACTGGTCCATCGCCCAAGCCAAACCGACCCATGCAATCAGCGTGGGCCAACCGATCAGGAAAAACCCAGCGAAGCAGACAATACCGCAAAATGAAACGTAGCGGTCGCTGGCCGACTTCAATCGGCCGAGCCGTTGTCGGCGATTATCGTGATCGTTCACCTCAGGCCACCTCGGCAAGTGAGTGGATTGAAGAGATTGTGCGATCGAATCCGCGGGAAAGCTTCTCTTTACCCCAATCGATGACAAATGGAGGCCGATGATCCGAATCAAGATCGAAGTTTTCTTCGCGAAGATTGACGTACGAGAGACCCCGATGGCGGATGACGTGCCCGTCTTCTCCGGTGGCATTAGCGACAGCACAGTTGAGATCTTGCTGGTTTCGGGCAGTTTGGGACATATCATTCTCCGTAGCAGAGTGAAAACGACCGCCTCGTGTGACCGGTCGTCGAATGCACAACCGCCACGCATATGCGAGGCGAAATCTCACAAGATTCAGAATCGAGGGACCGGGATCTGCCATTGGTCCGCAGCCAAATTACTTCGGTATTCAAGGCAGCTGTCCGAGTCGCGAATGGTCCGTGCGTTGGCGCGTGGTTCCTTTTCTCTGGAATTATCGGGTGGAAAACAAATAGCCGCTTGATCCCACAAGGAATCGAGCGGCGAGAGAGGGGGGAGCCCTCATTGGATCGTAAAGGCAGCTATAAGTCGCCTACTTTTGATTGGACTTCCACGTACTTCCCAGCCAGGCATCGCTCAGCTGAAATGGCTTGATGCCTTTGCCATATAGTGCGATCTGGATAGGGATCTCCCCCTGAGAGTCGTAGTTCTGTAGCGGAAACGAAAATCTGACGGCATGGGCTTCGTTAGGTTCCCATACCTCGTAACTGTGTTCTTTGAGGTCATTTCCGTACAAGCGAACCCTGACAGTTCCATTTCGAAGGTTGCCTGTGTGGTGGTGCCCGACAGTCATTTTCGAGACTTGGGGAGCCAAGGAAGGCCGGATGCTCAATCCGTCCAGTAATGCGGGGAACCACCAGTGGTGTTGATTGCTCGACGTGCTGAAAATAGAAAGAGAAGGCGAAGAAGCCGACGAGGAACACTATCCATAAGACATTCCAACCATCTTGATACCAATGTTTTTCGCTCATCAGTGTATTTCCCCCGTGTCAACCTTGTCCAAAACTTGCCCGTCCAGACGGATTACGTGTATTTCTGATCTCTGACCAGTTGCATCCAATAAATGAGCCAGGACTATCTGACGATTCGGCGACGGGAACAGCAGGTGTGTCAACATACTTTCCGGCATTCGTCCTTCCAGTAAAACGCGTTTGCGCGCCCCCTTGCGATCGATGAGTTCGATACGCGCCAGCCGCACAGCATCCTTGAGCTGTTGTCGAGCTACTACAACGAATTGATCTCCGATGAATTCTGCGGCCTGGACCGTGAACCATGGAGCATCCGCTTTGTCAGCGGCGTGAATTTCATCGATCCGTTGCCTGTGAGTCACGTCGAGTTCCACGAGCCGTACAACTCGCTGCTTAAGATTAAATTGAACTTCCCCGTGACTGGTTTGCATTTTCAGAACTTGTCCAGCCCACGCTCCTTGTGGTAACGGGAAAAATAAGCGCAACCGTTCCTGGTCCGACAGTTGTTTGTCGACCACGAGATTAAGTTCTGCCAACACGTCTTCTGTCGGTTCGAGTGATGATTCCCATCCATCCCAAGTGACCACAAAAAACTTCGGACCGTTATCAGAGAGTTTCATCGCCAGATAAAGGAGTGCGTTGGATTGATACAAAGCACACGAGGACGTTGATCTCCCGCAGCAAGGATGGTCCGCGTGGCTCGCTTATCAATGTCAAATTGCAGAACTGTTCCGTCAGTACGGGTGTAAAAGAAACTCTTCGAGTCCGTGTTCCAGACTGGCTGTGCTGCCGGACCACAACCCGCAGTCGACAACAGTCCGAGGATGCCTACGATCAGACGAAAACGTGTGTCCAAGAACTAATCCTTTTCTCTAGATTCCAAGAAATCGACTCAAATTGTCACGAAGGGTCTCAACATGCGACTCATCGTCATCATTCAAAAATGCTACTCATAGTCCGTGAGTGCTACTCATTGTCAACATTCAATGGCTCGTATGGGAAAACGAGCCGACATTCTGAAGAGATTTGGACTTCGCGTTCGCGAACTGCGGAAAGAGCAAGGCTATTCACAAGAGAGCTTTGCAGCGGCTTGTGAACTCGATAGGACATACATTGGCGGAATCGAGCGGGGGGAACGAAATGTCGCATTGAGAAACATTGACGCGATCGCCGATACCTTGGGGATCTCCCTGTCCGAGCTGATGGAAGGGTTGTGAAG
>JAQGHT010000199.1 GCA_028291565.1 Planctomycetaceae bacterium
AACAACCGGAACACCCAAGGTTAGCGCGCTATGAAATCGGGCACTGATCCACAGCGAATAGGTTTCATCAAATACGGCGAACTCACGCTGTTACGAATTCTGTTAAACTTTATCGGGATTATGACGAGTAGTGGGTGCGTTATTTGTGAGACACTTCGCCGATACCGGTGATCCAGCATCAAAGACAACTCCCATTACTCCCCAAGTTGGAGGTTGGCTCACCCAGCGTCACATGCTGTTAATCGAATTCTCAGACTGATTCCTGATGCCGGTCATTTTCAATGGTTTGATGTCTCGAAAGTCGCTCGGTACGGTTATTCCGAAAGTAATTCGGCTTTCGTATTGAGGAGCTATCGGATGATGTTTTCTGAACGACCGCAAGTAGCGAACTCCCCCAGGGCGGTGAAAGCCCCACGGTATTCGCGATGGCATTCTCGCAACGACTCAGTCCAGCAAACAAAGAATTTACGGGCGACGGCGGGACTGTGACGTGGTAGTCTTCAATTCGACTTGGTTTTAGCCAAGTCCTCAAATAGACCATTCCGATCGACCAGCCGAACAGATATCTCATCTGGCGGACTTGAAATCCGGCATTGATCAGCAAGTTTTTGAAGGGTCCTCGGTGGTACCTTCGAAAATGCATATTGATCTTATCGTGAATACTGGTCAGCCAGGAAAGCGCTGGCACGGTTAAGATCGCATACCCACCGGGCTTCAGAATTGAGAAGAGATGCGCCACTGTTCCGGCATCATCTTCGATGTGCTCCAAGACATCGAGCATCGTAATCACGTCGAAGGGGGCGGACGGCTGATAGTCCGGTGTAAAGAACCGTTGTTCGATACAATTTCGCCACTGAGGGCAGCTGTTAATGAGCTGCGCGTCAGGCTCAATGCCGGACATTTCGCCGAAGCGGCTGAAGTCGTCGAAGGCAACACCTCCCGCGCAGCCGATATCGAGGATGCGAGGATTTGATCCTTCCGTGGCGACGGGTAGCAAGAGGCGCGATAATTCAAGCATGACGACTTCGTGCCGTACGCGCCACCACCAGTGCCGTCTCCAGAGATCGGCATAATATTGACTATAAGATTGATGCATGATCGCTGGCCAATCCTGGCAAAGTCTCCGTAGTTGCTTCGCTGCCTATTGAAAAATGCGGCGCTCTCGGTCCCCCGACAAGGGCTGGGTTGGCTTGTCCAGGAGACCATGCTGCCGGACTTGGCCGGAAGATGTCGCTCACGCACCATCCAATGGGGGTCCCGATGGGTCGGGTCTCAAATCCTTGAGCATAGCCGATGATCCACGGCGGCCGGCCTTGCACTTCGTCAAAGACGCGAGCGAGATATTCTCCAATCGCTCCTATGACCAGCATCTGAATGCCTGACAGAAACAAGATGAGTGAAATCAGGCTGGTCCAGCCGATCTGAGTACCGGGCTTCATTCCCAGTAGTATCACGCCCGTCATTTTCCAGAGTACCAGAAAACCGATCAGGCAGATCGAGAGACCACATAAGACGAAGCCCAGATAACTGGCCAGCCTGAGCGGCGCACTGCTGAAGGACAACAGACCGTTGACGGCAAGCTGCACCAACTTTGTGAATGTATACTTCGCCTCACCGGCAAAGCGGGCATCGCGCTCGTAGGCCACTCCAATTTGACGAAATCCCGCCCAACTCCTGAGCCCGCGAACGAATCGAGTTCGTTCCGGCAGTTTCTTCAAGACTTCAACAACCGATCGATCCATCAGAGAGAAGTCGCCTGAATCGAGTGGAATATCGATCGTCGACAGCCGTTGGAGAATGCGATAGAACAGAAAGTAACCTGTCCGCTTGAAGACGTTTTCCTTACGCTTTGTACGAATGGCATAGACGACCTGAAAACCCTCTCGCCACTTGTCGAGGAATCGATGCAACTGCTCAGGTGGATCTTGTAAATCACTATCCATCACGACAACGGCGTCGCCGTGACTGTAGTGAATCCCCGCCGAAACGGCTGCTTGATGTCCGAAGTTGCGTGAAAAACGCAACAGCTTCCAGCGCGGATCATCGCGACAGATGGCATTCAGCATGCCAGCTGTGGCGTCTTTCGAACCGTCATCAATCGCAATGACTTCGTAGTCCTCGTTCCACCCGTCTGCGGCGGCGGTCAACCGCTGATACAACGACGGGATTGTTTCCTCTTCGTTGTAAAACGGCAAAACAACGGAAATCATGACGTATCTCTGGTCGAATTAAAGCGGTTTACGTGTGGATCAGCCGTCAGCGCTTTTCAGCCGGCCAGTCAGATCACTTCCCACCCACCGCCAAATAGGAACGACTGCCACAGTAACCCGACAGTTGATGTGATCAAAATCGGCCAACGCCAGCCGCTTTTATAGAGACTTTCGCCCATCACGACGAAAACGGGCAAAATCACCCACACATAGCGCCCTAAGGATGCAACGGTTCCCGTCGACAAGGGTAAAGCGAGCATCACAGCACTGCTGAGCAACAACCCCCGATCCAATCTCCGCACAGCGGAAAGCCATGCCAGGATCCACCAGCCCAGCCAGGGATCCAGGATCCGGGCGCTGTAGAATTCGAGCTTTGGACTTTTGGGGTTAATCGCCAGAATCACGGAGTGACACGAAGATTGAAGCAAGACAAACAACCAACTCCACGGACGATAGTCCCCTAATTTCGGCCTCCATTGCTTCTGAACGGCGACAAATAAGAAGGGGTCTCCGAACTGATTCTGAAGATAGGCCATATAAGCAAAGAGACCGAGACCAGAGCAGGCCAGACCAACCAGTGCCCGGAAACGGTACGGTCCTGTGAGGAATGGAACCACCAGGGCGCCCCCCAGAATTACGCCTTGATTGCGTAAGGCGGACGCGAGGCCACACCACAAACCTGCCCGCACAGACTTCCCGTCCAGCAGTGCCTGCATTGCTAAGACGGTCAGCAAGGCCATTAACGATTCCGAATAGGGAACCACTCCGAATAGAGCTGCTGGAAAGGACAACCAAAATGCCAAAGTCCAACGGGCTGCCGCAATCCCGGATCGTAGTACAACCAAACGATATAGCAGGCAAGTGACAACTAACAATGTCCCGTTGACGGTCAACAGAGCGGCAACGAGTGGAGGCAAACCCAACAGACTGAGACTTCGCACGGCCAACGGAAACAACGGATAGAACACGACATTTTGTTCGGCCTTTAACTTCGGATCCGCGACATAGCCGACTTCCGCGACACTCAACCACCACACGGCATCCCAATGCACAAAGGGTTTGGCCCAAGAATCCCTACCCCCGGGAGAGACGAACAGCATCGGCTTGTCACCGAACGTCTGCACCTCACGGAAGCCCGCTGCATAGTCCTGATAGAACCGCTGTAGGTCCTGCTTCGGGCCGGCATTCGGATTGGCCTTGCGAAGCTCATAGTATCTTTCAATGGGAAACAGCGCACTTCCCAGGATCAGTGCGGTGACGCAAACCGCGCGACTG
>JAQGHT010000232.1 GCA_028291565.1 Planctomycetaceae bacterium
GTTTCGTTGTCGCCGATTGTCGTACTTAAATCGGATGGAACGCCTCAGCCCTTTCCCACTCTCGAGGCCGCTTGTGCCGTCGCGCAAGACGGCAATGTCATCGAACTGCGCTATAACGGTCCACGTACAGAATCCCCCGTGCGGATTCGCAATAAGGTCACCATCCGAGCTGGTAAAGGCTACCACCCGGTGATCGAATTCGTCCCGAAGGACATTCCCGCGTCGGGCTCTGAGACGCGGATGATTACGCTCAGCGGTGGCTCTTTAGACTTGGTTGATGTCGGCGTTTTGATGGTAGTGAAAGAGGTCATCAACACGGACGCCTGGGTCCTGATTTCCACGAAGCGCACTGATGCGGTACGCTTGCAACGGGTGGCGATTACAGTCCAAAATCCGACCAGAAAATCGGCCGCAGTGCTGGAGTTCCGTGGCGGAGCGTCGCGAATGGTCAGTGACATGGAAATGCCTGGCGGTACCGCCAATCAAATGGCGACGTCAATGACGGTACGACTGGCCGATTCGATGGTACGCGGCGGCGCAGATTTGTTCCACATTAAAACAATGCTCACAGCTCGACTCGACGTCGAGAATTGCCTGCTTGCTCTGGAAGGGACCGTACTACGACAGACTGGTTCAATGGACGTGCCGGAGAAACAGACCATGCTGTCGTTGCGGCTGTATCAATTGACGGCAGTGGTGAATTCCGGCCTGATCGTCATGGACGTCGGAGATGTGCCTCGACAACTGGGCCCCGTCGCGATCGATGCCCAAAATAATATCTTCACGACTGTCACGACCGTTAACAAGCCAGTGGAACCACTCATCTCCATGACGGGAAATGAACCTGCTGACGACCTGCGGAAATTGATTGCCTGGAGTGGTCAAAAGAATTTCTACGACGGTTTCCAAGCCTTCTGGAGAACAAATACCGTTCTCGATGGCCCCAAGTCGAGTGTGTGGGACTTTGAGGAATGGAAATTCCGGTTAGACAGTGATGAAATCGATCCGCACGCCTCAATCGTGTTATGGAGACAACCCTGGTCACTGCGTCCGCTCCATGAGCTGACTCCCGCCGATTTTGCGCTGGACGAAACCGCGATGGGAAATCCCGCACTTTCGGCTGCGAATAACGGCGAAGATGCTGGTGTCAACCTGTCGACGCTTGAGAAGCTGAATGTCTCGGTTCGGGCCGACGTTGTCGATCACTCGAATTGAGTCGGACCGCGGACCGAAATACAATCTTTCGGTCAGCATTCCTGCAGACAGAGAGATCGCGATTCGATTGGCTGAGTGAGTTCTGATGCACGCCGATAGTATTCGCCAACTGGTCGCATGTCTGGAATCCTTCCGCGAGCGGCCAGCCATGTATTTGGGGAAAATCGATGTCGAATGCGCGGACCAATGGCTTTCAGGATTTGAGCTTGCGGTGAATGTGTTGCTTGGCCGCGACGACTTGAATGTTCGACAGCGGGCGCTGACATCTAGAGGCTGGTCGTGGTCGGCACGTCGACCCTCGGCGGAAATGGTCGAACGCGGGTTATCCCCGGCTGCTGTCATCGACGAGTTGTTATTGATTGAATGCGAGGTATTGCGGCAGCGCATTGTCGCCTGAAGGGGGAGTAACGTTGGCTTTGGGCTACTTAAGGGAGTTGTTATAATGCGTAAACCGTCTTTGCGTCAGCATTAGGCAGTCGGGAATTCGACCATGCAACTCATCGAAAAATGTCTCACGGCATCCGTCGTCGGCGCGGCCACAGCTGCCATACAGTTTTGCATATGGCTTTGGAGTACTCAGGAGCCGGCACCTTTATCCTCGCATCTCGACAAATTGCGATGGCATGTCAAAGGAGCCTTGGCGATTCTGGCACTCACGACTTTATCCCTGACATTGCCCAATCCGCGACCTGATGACCTCACCGGGCTTGGATTGATATACGGTGGTTTCATTCTTTCTTGGTTAAGTGTAGTGGCCTTCTGTGGCAGTGTCGTTATGAGACTCCAGCCCCGTGATTGAGCTTCGATAGTGACCAAACAAAATTAAGACTTCGCCCCGGCGATACCAGGGTTAAATTCTTTCTTCGCGAAGCCCGGTGGACTGAGAATCAAGCGACGAGACGCCGCTTCCACAACAGCGTTTTTTTATCGCTACTTCTTTTGTTCAGCGGCGATTTTCGCACGGGCGTCCCAGATCGATTCCAGGACCGCCGCGACGTATTTCTCCTGCGAAAAAGGGCTGAGAATATACGACTTCAGCGCCACGATCGGTTCGCCGTAGTCGGTTTCGCGATAACAGTCGGTCAGCGAAATCACCACGCCATGACCTTGCAGAGCGTCCTGCTGAATGAGTTCGAAGATTCGGCGATTGTAGGCATTGTATTCGAGCAATCGGTCCCGATAACTGGGATCGGTTCGCTCGCGTTGCGGGATCGAAAACGTATCGACTCCTTCGGGATAGACTCGAAAGAGTGTCACGGGACCAAAATTACCGCCGTTCAGGACAGTCGTCGCGGCGTGACCTTCCAGTTGCTCTCGCAGTACTTCGGCCATTTCCACTAAGTGCCCGAGCAGCGATCGCAGACCGTCTTTGCCAAACAGCCGGAGATTGGCCAGCGCGGCCATCGGACCGCCGCCGCTGCGTGTTGTTTCTAATGTGTATTTTCCCGGATGATATTGGCCGGACTGAAATAAATAGGGTGTTGTTTCCTGGCTGCGTGAGATCAGCTTCAAATCGTGCGCGTTCTTGATCAAGACCAGACTGGAGACATACGGAGTGAATCCGGTCTTGTGAAAATCAATCCCGATGGAATCAGCCAACGCCAGGTGTTGTATCCGTCTCTTTGTCCCCGCGAGGGCTCGTACGGTCCGATGCCGAAAACCCAGCGGATTGGCATGCAGGTCGTAATCATTGAACACACCCCAAGCCCAGCCAATGACAGCATCAGCGTGGATATGCGGTACATAATCGAGCGCAAATTCATCCACTAATCGATCACGAATCTCACGGATCGCCTGCAAGTCATCCAGGCCAAACGCATCGGTTGTTCCCATCGTCGCGATGATCGCGGCAATTTTGCCTCCGTCGTGCAAGATCTGTCGCAGATGAGACTCCAACAAGCACGGACGAAGTTCGTTCTCAGCGGTGGTCGGAATCTGGATTACCTGGTCCGTACCGATTCCCAACCAGCCCGCGACACTCAGGGCCGCATAATGGGCGCGCTCGGAACATAGTATGTAAGCCGGTTCACGCACGCCTAAACGAAAGGAATCAGGACAGGCTTTCTCCAAGCCCAATTTGACGCCATACAACGTTGTTCCCGTGCCGCCAAACGTGAACACGCCACCCGCCTCGGCAGCGTCATAGCCGAGCAGATTCGAAGCCATCGCAATCACTTCGACTTCAGCCAACGCGACTTTTCGAGAAGACTCGTCGCTTACCAGGTTGGGATTATAAATCGAAGGCAGCATGCCGCCGATGATGCTGACGATCGTCGGCGCGGGAACCACGTTGATCTGAGCGCGCGGGTGTCCGAAAATGAACATTCCGGACAAATGTTCCACAAGATCCTTCGTCACAGCTTCCAAAGTTCTTGGATCTTGATCGACACGGGACTCGCGCGCCGCGGCGTAGTCCAACGTCTCCGGCTTCCCGAGCAACGGAGTCAACGATTTTAAGGCATCAACCTGATCCAACGCGCGCAAGAATGAGAAGACAAAGTACGCGTCGTGAACCCGATCGGACACCGGTTGCGGGAATGACTGCCGCAGTTCTTCAACAATTGTCTGATAGGCTGCAGTCATGGACTGAACTCGACTTTCGCACCACTATTTTTCGGAGCCACACACGAGATCTCGCAATCGCCCCAATTTGTCGAGCGCAGATCCTTTCGCAACGCTTCAGCTGTTAACTCATCCGGACAAAGTGCGAACA
>JAQGHT010000264.1 GCA_028291565.1 Planctomycetaceae bacterium
GAGGCGGGTTGATATCGCAACAATTTGGCAGTTTAGCGGCGGGCGGGATTGCAACGTTGACTCAAAGAATACCGAGCTTGTTTCAATGCGATTGAGTCAATCCCTCTATTGTACGAGAGTTTTCACCATCGCCAAGACTGACCAATCAAAGAATGCAATTTTGACTGGGCGGATTTACTACGACACCCGATGTCTGCAGTCCGTCAAAAGTCTGGCGGATTTTACCCAATTGAACTTATTGATGCGTGCCGGTTGGGAACGATTCCGCTATACTCGGTCGCTCGAACTCAATTCTCCACACCATTTTGAAGAAGACTTGCTGATGTCTCGCTACCGCTTAATGTGTTTGACGTTGCTGTTGATGGGACTTGCAGGATTCTCACTCACGGCTGGCGAAGTCGAGAAGAAGCCGGATCCGATTGTCAGTCAGTTCTCGGCTGCCGACTGGCCCTGGTGGCGTGGTCCAAAGCGAAATGGAATTGCCGACTCCTCACAATCGGTACCTCTCAACTGGAGCAATACCGACAAAATCCTGTGGAAATCTCCCGTACCGGGGCGTGGCCACGGTGCTCCGACAGTTGTTGGTGAGCAAGTCTTTCTGGCGACAGCTGATCACGACCAGAAAGTTCAATCCGTTCTCTGCTACGATCGCCAGACGGGCAAGGAGCTGTGGCGAACAGAAATCCATCACGGAGGCTTCGAGACCAAAGGGAACTCCAAGAGTTCTCTCGCTTCGTCGACAATCGCCTGCGATGGCAAGCACCTGTTTATTAACTTCCTGCACTCCGGCGCGATTTATACGACTTCGTTGACGCGTGAAGGCAAAATCGTGTGGCAGGAAAAAATTACCGATTACATCCTGCATCAAGGATTCGGTTCCTCGCCAGCGATTTATCAGAATCTGGTGATTGTGTCGGCTGACAACAAGGGGACCGGCGTCATCGTCGGCCTGGATCGCACCAACGGTAAGACAGTCTGGAAACAGGAACGCCCCAAGTTTCCCAACTACACATCCCCGATTATCCTGAATGTGGCCGGACGCGATCAGCTCCTGTTCACAGGATGCGAATTAGTGACCAGCTTCGAGCCGTTGACCGGGAAGAAACTGTGGGAAATCCCGGGCTCGACGACCGAATGCGTGACTTCCACCGTCACAGACGGAAAGGTGATTATTACGAGCGGCGGTTATCCCAAGAATCATATGTCTGCTGTCCAGGCGGACGGATCCGGGACAGTCGTCTGGGAAAACAAGACTCGTGTTTATGTCCCGTCCATGATCGTCAGTGACGGCTATCTTTATGCCATTCTGGATGCGGGAGTGGCCAAGTGCTGGAAGTGCGACACTGGCAAAGAGATCTGGGAGGGACGGTTGAGCGGAACATTCAGCGCCTCGCCAATTTTGGTGGGAAACCGGATCTACGCCACGAATGAAGCCGGCAAGACCTTTGTCTTGAAAGCGACTCCTGAATCTTTCGAAATCCTCGCCGAGAACCAACTTGGCGACGAAGTCTTCGCGACTCCCACTATCTGCGGGGGGCGAATCTATTTCCGCGTGGCGAATCAGGTCGACGGCAAGCGTCAAGAACAACTGATCTGTGTTGGTGAGAAATAGTGTGGCACGACACTCCGTGTCGTGAATCTGGACCTCGTTCCATGCGAGTGCATGGGAAAAGCCGACCCGATCAGAATTCGCGAAGCAGAGTTTCGAGCGGCCCGTTCCCAGGCTGAGCCCGGGAACGAGTTGGGTGCCTACGCGAGTCCTTCGCCAAACACATCTTCGATGGGAGCTTGGGATTGCGGGACGTCTGGTGACTCCGGCACGGATTCCTGATGGATTTCATCCGTTGGCGTCGCATCCGTGATCTCTGATGATTCTGCCGTGCCCAATTGTTCCTGGAAGGACTCAAAGGATCGACGCTCTGGCTTCGGTCGCTTGGGGCGAAGTGGGCGCCGATCGACCTCTGTCCCATTTTCGGACGGTTCGGGCATCCGCCGCGGTCGTTCCCGAACAATCAGATCTTCTTCAGTCAGCGGAATGACGACTTTTTCAAACTTCGGCGGCGCTTTGCGAATTTCAGGCTGCAGCTGCATCTGGATCCGCGAGTCAGTACAAGAGCACGTCACGGCGACGACATTTCCGAGGTATTTGACAGTTCGGCTGCACTGTGGACACTTCCAAGTGCGGCGAATTTCCAAATCATTTCGCAAGCCAGGGCCCTTCACGATACCTCTCCCCGTGTTTCTGATACTTTGCGCGGATGGATCTGCCACATTTCGCTCAGTAATCCCGTATTGAAAATGTGACCGCCAGTCCCGCGGGAAGAATATTCTGCGTCCGCAATCATGAACCTGTGAATCCGCGAAATCCCTCTCCCGACAATCGGAACTAGTATGCTACACTTGCATTGCCGCTAAAAATAGGCCGCTTATACAGAACAAAGGATCGCTGACAATGGAGTGGTTCAAAGACCTCATTCATCAAGTCCTCCATCTCGAGAATTACCTGGGCCACCTGCTCGCGTTTTTCGGGTCGTGGACGTATGTGGTCATGTTTGGCATTATCTTCGCCGAAACGGGACTCGTCGTCTTGCCATTTTTGCCGGGCGATTCGCTGCTGTTCGCACTGGGGGCGCTGGCCGCGATCCATCCCGAGCAACTCGACATACGCTGGTTGTTGCTGCTCCTGTCGATCGCCGCAATTCTGGGGGATACAGTCAATTATTGGATTGGCGCGAAAGTCGGACCGCTGTTGTTTCGAGGCGAAACGTCACGCTATCTCAATAAAAAGCATCTCGACAGAACACATTTGTTTTTCGAACGTTACGGCGGCAAGACAATCATCCTGGCGCGGTTTATCCCGATTGTGCGAACGTTCGCTCCATTCGTAGCCGGCATGGGGAAAATGACCTATCGCCGATTCATGTTGTATAACGTCATCGGTGGTCTGGTGTGGATTTTTCTGTTCCTGTTCGCCGGCTATTGGCTCGGTCGACTGGAAGAAGTGAAGAAGAATTTTACCTGGGTCATTTTGGGAATCATCGTGGTTTCAATCATTCCCGCGGTGGTCGAGTTCATTCTGGAACGTCGCCGGATCTTGGCGCAGCCGAAAGATGAGCCAGCGGTGTGATGTCCCCGTCGAATCGAAATTCCGAAATCAAGGCTGAAGCTCAGCGGCTGGGCTTTGAACTGGTAGGTATCGCCCCGGCGGTCAGTCCCGTGGGGTTCTCGGCCTTGAAGGACTGGCTGGATCATGGTTACGCGGGAGAAATGCAATATTTGCAACGTCGGCGTGAGGCCTACGGCAATCCGGAATCTGTTCTGCCGGGTGTGCGGAGCATTATTATGCTCGGTAAGAACTATAAAACGGCAGAACCGGATGATCCGTCAGCGTCGACTGACGCCAGGGTTTCTCGATACGCCTGGGGCACCGCCGACTATCACGATGTCTTGCGAAAGTTGCTCAAGCAACTGGCGGCCTTCGTCAAACAACAGGAACCATTGGCCAAAACGCGCGGGATTGTCGACACGGCGCCTCTGCTGGAACGGGATTTCGCGCGACTGGCCGGTTTGGGTTGGTTTGGCAAGAACACGCTCTTGATCAATAAATGGCGGGGCAGCTTCCTGTTTCTCTGCGCTTTGTTGACGGATCTGGAACTCGAACCCGACGCACCGCATGAAACGAGCCACTGCGGGACCTGTACGAGATGTCTCGACGCCTGCCCCACGGACGCTTTCGTGGCACCCTACGTTCTGGACGCGAGAAAGTGCATTTCCTATTTGACGATTGAACTCCGCGGCCCCATTCCTGAACCATTGCGTCCGGGCATTGGAGACTGGCTGTTTGGATGTGACGTTTGCCAGGATGTTTGCCCGTGGAACCGTAAGTCCCCGACGACGACCACATCCGCGTTTCAGCCTCGAGCAGCCTTGCAACCCGCCGACGCCAGCCGACTGCTGCAGTTGACGCCCGAGCAATTCGACGCGGAATTCGGCGAAACACCATTGTCACGCCCGGGCCGAGCGGGAATCTTACGAAACGCTGCGATCGTGCTGGGCAACAGTCAGGATCCAGTAGCGATTCCAGCTCTAACACGGGGCCTGCAAGATGTGGATCCGGTGATTCGAGAAGCCTGTGAGTGGGCCATTCATAGAATCGAATTGCGGTGAGCGCAACTTTCGCGACCGAATAATGGTTTAGCCATCTATGAGCATGAATTGACAACCAGCAAAACAGCTTCGAGTTCAATTCATTGAGTGTGGAATTGTGGCTCAACAAGTGAGTCGCAAGCTCGTTGCAGAACTATCGCACTGAGGCTTAGCATATGCTTAAGTCTTGATTTCATAGAAAATGTTAACCGCCGCCCCCAATCACAATAGTACCAGGGTGAGCGACTGTCTGCTCAGACCTGCGATCCGTCCGCGCCAATAACCAGGAGTGTACGATGAATTCGATTCGGCCTGCTGTCATACGCGAGTTAGTGCCCTTATTTTTCGTACAAGACATCAGCCGCAGTGCGGCCTTCTACTGCGAAAAGTTGGGCTTTGAATTCGACGGCAAATGGGAACCGAACGGTAAACTGGCCTGGTGCCGCCTGAAACGAGGCGGTTGTGCGATCATGCTGCAACAAGCGGAAGCCGAAGATGGTCCCGCCGAGGGCCGCGGACATGGCGTCACCTTTTATTTCAATTGTGATGCTGTCAATTCCATGCACGCGGAACTGACGCAACGAGGCATCCCACTCGATCCACCTAAAGCCGCGTTCTACGGCATGACGCAGGTGTTCATTCAAGATCCCGATGGCTACGAACTGTGCTTTCAGAGTCCAGTCGGGGAGCCATTTGCCGCGGACTGCGGTCCCATTCCCTAGAGTAATGGTATATTCGACGTCTCGAGCAAATTCATCATGGTCATCACTTCGACAAGAAGATGCCCCATTCGTTCGAAACCAAATCCGGGATGATTCGAAAACGACCTCGGCCGTCAGCCCACTTGATCATCTCAGGGCGTTTTGCAACTTGGGTGCAAAGACGGTTGGGATCGGGCGTGATCCCCACACGCCCCAGGTCAAGACGATCTGCGTCCCAGCAGGTTTGTATCGTCACATCCGAGTGATATGGAACGTGGCAGTGTCCTTCGCAGGCAACTTCGAGTAATTGAAACTCGTGGTCGGTCAAATCGAATGCTTTCCCTCGCAAAGATGTGGCGAATTTGGCAGCCCGGGCCCCATGTTCTGGATCGGTCCATTCGTTGATGCGCCGAGAGTCATGCAGCACTGCAAAAAGCATGACGATTTTAATGTTCGCTCCCGTTTCTTTCGCCAGCCGGAGTCCGTTTTCCAGGACTCTCGCCCAGTGCGCAACGCCATGGTCACCGTCGAGTGGCAATGCGTAATCTTCGAGAATTGCAATCAAAACAGGATTGAGATTCATGGACTTGTTTCTAACCTGGATAGTTCGCGGCTGCAGACAATCTCAAGACACAAGTCTTACAATAGTGCATCGATCGGCCGGAAAGGCCCAACTCAATTCGGCCGGGGAACATTGACCCGTCGCAGAGTTCCCCGGCTTCCGAGAAAAAGGACCGGACAGGTTGAAAACCTGTCCTGCATCAAGAACCCACCCTCGCCGAAGATCTCGCAGTCTAATCCCGCAGCTTCTTTAATTGGTCGGAATAGGCTTGAGCCGCTTTGGTTTCGCCTGCCTGATGAAAACGCTGCGAGGCGCGCGCGAGCATTTCCATGTAGAACGGACTGGGCTGCCCCTGACGTCGGCGGGGGATCAGCGACAGGAGTTCTTGATAAAGTTTCAAGACCTTCTTGGAGCCCTCCGGAACTTTTTGCGCAACAGTCTCATATTTGTCGATCAAACTGGGAATATAGCGGCCCTCGTCAGGGAACCGCTTGGCAATCGAGGCCAAGCCACCCAGCGCGGAATCCACCTGCCCCGCATTGACCAACTGATCGGTCATTTGAATCCGCAGCCGGCAAACAAGGTCCCGACGTCCCGTGTTTGTCCAGAGTTGCAGCAGGCGTTCGTAATGCGGCAGACGTTGGGCGAGTTCCGGTTCATAGGCCAGCAGGTCGTCAATGAGGACACAAATGAAGTCGGGGCAATTTGCGAAAGTCTTGAAACAGCGGTCACGCAATCCATCCAGACGCTGTTTCAACGCGGTCTCGAACTGACCGGCTCGAGCGAACTTGGCGATCGCCTGCCAGGCGGGCTGGCAGCCGGGATTGAGATTTGTCACCGCTTCCAGGAAGTCGAGTTCCTCGGAGGCCGGAAGTTTGAGGTGCGATTTCAAATCTGGCCAAACCTGCATGATCAGTTTGGCCTGCCGGAAGTTCCGCGGATTCAATCCCACCGCTTCGAGTCGCAATTCCAGCTCCCGATCGCTCATCGCTCGGCCAGACTGAGGTTCCCGCAACACGCCCACATAGTAGCGATCCTGGAAAAATCGGCCGTGTGATTCCAGCGAAAAGGCAACTCCCGTGTTCGGTTGCGATTGCAATTCGGTCCAGATGACCCAGGCGTGACCGATTCCCGTGCGGGCCCGGCCTTCCACATAGACCGCAGGAATTCCCAATGACTTGCCGACCCGGGATGCATAATCGGCCTGCATCACACAGATGCCACCAAAGGCTTTCAAGTTCGGTAGTGTGTACGGTTTCCCGGAAAGGTGAGAACTACTTTCCCCCGATTTGATCATGTCATTGTCATACTGGACATCATCATAACAACGTCCAACGAGCGTTCGCTGGTCGGCATATGTCCGCCAGGCCCACTTCCGTTCTTCCACTGGCGTGCGGTGATTGACGACGTGAATGAGAAATTCCCAGGGCAGCAGTTGCACACGTCGTTCCACTGGGCTTGAGGAGTCGCTATAAAAATCGAAATTGCCCAGCGCATCACACGGTTTCTCCGCAGCAAGGGTGGCATGACTCCGACGTAGTTGGGACGTAAAGTCATAGACCGAGGACTCACGATCCCAGGTCACGGCCGTGGCGATGGCGAGTTCAAAATAATTCGTCAGCCGTTGAAAGGATTTTGAGTGCAAGCTTTGAATAATCCTCAATCCGGCGGTTACGTCATCATCAGGACCAAATGCCGTGTACAGTTCATCTCTGAGTTCGACATGTTGCTTGAACCATGATTCCACATCGCGGCCCTTGTTTTTCACGATGGCATTCAGTTCCGTTTCGTGCCGTTTCGCGAATCGCTCGGCGAATAAGCCGCGCAAAGTTCCATAGGTGGCCGGCTTCTGAAGGATGCCCTCCGCATGAAGTTTCGCGATGGCCGCGATAAACTGCTGGTCAGCCTTGGATGGCTGCGAGGATTCTGTTTCGAGTTTTACGACATTCACCGTTTCGACTTTCGCGATCGATGTTGCGGTTTCCGAATTCAACTTGAAAGTGTCCCGCACATTCACCGTAATCACGGCCTGGGTGCTTAGTGGACCAGAAGGGGTGGCTTTGCTCACCAGAATCGGGATCAGAGTTGCCCGTCCCAATTCCTCCGCCTGTGGAGTCCATTCCAGACGACCGGTGTGCCGGTCGATCTGTGCACCACCAGTCGCCGGCTTTCCGAGCTGATATTCTAAAGGAGACACAGGCTGATCAGGATCCTCTGCCGTGACCACATATTCGAGAGTTTCGCCAGTCGAAATGAATTGTTCGGGAATCGCTTCGATAACCGGTCGACGGTGGTGTTCAAGCACGGTCAGTTCAAACTGACAGACCGCCTGCTGAACCGTCTGACCGGCAGTCCGCGCTTCGACTTTGGCGAGGTATGTCTTGCCTCCCTCAGATTCGTCTGGCGTCCATTGCCAGCGGCCAGATTCCGAATCCAACGCCGCCCGCGGCGGTCCGGCCAAGATCCTATAACGAATTGGAACTGGCGATGTCCGGAGCCATTGCGGTGCAAATTGAACGGTGAGTAAATCCCCCTCTGAAACGGTTTGCGGAGGAATTGACTGCAGTGTGAAGCCCGCCACAACGTGATTCGTCCACCACACGTAACAACCCAGGCCGCCCGTGATCGAACTGAGAATCAAAACCACACACCACAAACGGACTCGAAATGCATATCGAGATCTACGGATTTGATAGGATGTCGTATCGACAATCATGACAGCAGAATTCGAGATTGGCCAAAACTGATCTGAACAAAGATAATCGTGAGCTCCACGCCACAGGGCTTACGCCGGTGGGTCCACGGCCTTTGCACTACTGCATTATTCACTCTTAATTTTTGGGGTTGAAAAGCTGGACTTTCAATCTCTTAGCCTGAAGGCAGTGTTTGGCAATCCGAATTATTAGACTGGACGACGCACTGCTTCAGATGCTCAATTCGTAAAGAATCGCATGAGACGAGATCTTGTCCAACCACTTGATTATATTCGATCCGAATAGGCACTGTTACAGAACAAATTGTCCAGATTCGACGAGTCCGGAGCAGACAGTTCCCAGGTCATACCGAACTCAGAGTTGGACACGCGAATTTTCTTACGCCGTCTTACCGCTCGAAGCAGGCGCAAGTGGCCAAATCGCTGAGATCCGCTGCTGAAATGCCCGCACCGCAGCCTGGGAGATTTCAGATTGCCGCTGTCCCTGCAGACAAGCCGCGCCGCGGATTGCCAGGATATCGACGTCGACCGGCTTGAGTCGCGGCAAATCAGCGGCGTTAAGGCTTCCCGCCAAGGCTAGAAACAAGCCGTGGGAATGAACCTGATCTGCGATGGCGTGCAGTTCGTTGAGCGTGATCCAATCCAACAACCAGCGATTTGATTTTGTGAAGGTGTCGATCAACACGCCGCAACACTTGTCATGCAACGCAGCCCGGACCACATCCGAAACCTTTGGCGCGTCTGCGGCTTCCCAGTCGGCATAGGCCACTGCGACCCAACTCGGTGGATTGGACAGCGACGAAGTGACCGCCTGCCGCGTTTCAGACAGTTCGGTTCGCCATTCAGGCTGGGATCGCAAACCAGCACAACCAATTTTCAGGAATGTGCAGTCTTCAAAACAGGATGGAACCGCGGAAATCCCATTTGGCCCGATGGACCAATCCACGACTTCACCCAGTGCGGCGCTGACAGGCAAACTGCGATCCAAGTTTCGGGTCGTCTCGATGATCTGTGCGGTGACGTCCGGGTCAGCCATGCCCAATGAACCGCGATGGGGTTCCTTAATGTCGAGAATATCGCAGCCCCCTGCAATGGCGGCACGGGCTTCGTCGGAATTCCGGACACTCACCAGCAATCGCGGAGTTTGAGTTGGCGAAACAATCAACGGCTTAACCACAGCAGACACGAATTTCTTACTAGAGCGGTTGAACTTTGAGTGTGCCTGTTGGAAAGGCAAATCAGCCGAGATTACCTGTAAAACGACCGTAAATACAAGATGAGCGCAGAATAGTTTCTGGCACTGGGCCCAACTTGAAGACTCTGGCCATGGTCTGACCACGGCAGACACAAATCATTACTTTTCAGGGTGTAGCGGACTTTTACGACGTATGGCGCGTCCGGCCAAAGCGCCAGTCGGCTGCCCCTGAAAGACAGCCGGTTCACCCCGGATCAAGACATATTTCACACCGACGGAATACCGATGTGGATCATTGAAATCGGCGACATCGCGAAACTGCCTGGGATCAAATACCGTCACATCGGCGATCGCATCCCTTTTCAAATAGCCACGATCTGTCCATTCCAAAATGTCTGCCGGCAGCCCGGTGGCACTGCGGATCGCCTGGGACAGCGGCAAAACTTCCTGCTGAATCGAATAATAGCCGATCTTGCGAGAAAATGTCCCATAACTGCGAGGATGTGGCCGATCGGCCCCAGGGAGATAAGCCCGACCGTCAGAAGCGGTCGCAACCCAGGGCAACTGCATTGCAAATCGCACGTCTTCTTCGTTCATTCCGAAACTGACCGCCGCGGCGCCACCATTGCGGCAGATTTCCAGCACAATTTCCACAGCGGGCCGTTTTTCCAGCGTGGCGATTTCTTCCAGACTCTTGCCGACCCAGACAGGTTGCTTTGGATACCGGGCGATCTTAATTGGCGTCTCTGGTCCTCGCAGCGCCAAATCATCGAGAATCGCTTTGCGGATCTTTTCCAGTTGCTCTGGTAATTTCAGGCGTTCTTGTAACCCCTTATCGCCACCTTCCCGCGCCCACGTTGGGACGACCATGGCCTCCAATGAGGTACTCGATGCGATGTAGGGATATTGATCGGCCGTGACGATCTGCCCCGCCTTGCGTGCCGCTTCAATTTGTGCGGCAGCGGTACGGATCAGGCCCCAGGCTTCCCGGCCGGAAGATTTGAAGTGCGAAATATGCACGCGGGCACCGCTCGCTTTACCGATCTTGAGCGCTTCGTCGATTGCTCCGAGCAAATCTTTGCCTTCATTGCGAATGTGGCTGGCATAGAGTCCCCCGTGTTTGGCCACGACTTTCGCGATTTCTGCGAGTTCCTCGGTCTGTGTGTAGGAACCGGGCACATAGATTAATCCAGTGGACATGCCCCAGACGCCATCCTGCATAGCCTTGTCGGCCAGCTTCCGCATTGTCTCCAGTTCCGCCGCCGTCGCGACTCGATTGACCGACCCCAGGACCTGTTCGCGCAGGCTGCCCTGGGGCAGCAAGTGGACGACATTGGTACCCGCTCCGGCTGCGTCAATTTTTTTGAAATACGCCGCGGCATCGACCGGGCCGGCACCGCAATTTCCTGTCACGACCGTCGTACAGCCTTGTAGCAGGAAGTTGACATTCGCCCGAGTCAACGGTGATGTCACCTGCGAATCGCTGTGATTATGCAGATCGATGAAACCCGGGCAGACGATCAGCCCCTGACAATCGAGACGTTGCCCGGCCTGCCGATCATCCAGTTCGCCAATCGCCGTGATCTTGCCAGCAACGATCCCGACGTCGCTTTGAATCGCGGGACCACCCGTTCCGTCATAGATCGTGCCGTTTAACAGCAGCACGTCGAACACGGCAGTTTCCGCGGCCGGTGCTGAAATGGGAAGGAGTGCGATTCCAAAGCACAACAGCAGCATGAAAACGCGCATAGGAAGTTTGTTTCGTGAGCAAGCGGTCAAATTCGGATCTGTTCTCAAGTGGACCATTGAGCACGCCATCAGGGATTTTGGTGCAGCGGGGTCGGGTATTCAAATTTCAGATTTGGCCAGGAAAAACATTGGACAAGACCTGAGGTCGTGACTCGGGTCGACGACCTCGATTCCAGCAGATTCTCTGCCAAATGTGAAATTTGAATACCCGACCCCAATTCAGTGACGTTTTTCTTCCTAACATCATGGTTCACATCGACAATTCGCAACAACGTCACTCGACCATGAAATCTGTCGAGCAATGCACACTTGTCGCTCAATCGCACCATTTTCATCACTTCCCCAGCAATTTCTCGATCGCCGGTTGAAATGCCTCGGCTTGCCGTAAGAAACCGAGATCGGTGGGGTGTGAACTGTCTACGGTCCCTTCCCCGTCATCGCCCAACAATTGTTCTCCCGTCAGATATCCCAGATTCTTGACTCCTTCGGCGAGCAGTTTTTCGTATGCCTGCTTTAATGCCGCCCGGCTCGTGGTGTTGCGTTCGCGACTGGAGGACACAAGAAATGAATTCGTATACGAACGATCTTCCACCAGCAGAATGGGAGTTTCAGGATGTGCCGCGCGTAAGGTTTTCACAAACGGAACGACACGTTCCGTGACTTCGATAGCCGACATATTCGGCAGGCAATCCAGCACGTAAAGGCTCGGATCGACTTCGGCGAGCAGTTCAGCCATGATTGGCTCCATCCGCCCGCTGCCCGAGAATCCGAGATTGATCACCGGGCGATTCAACTTTCTGCCGAGAATCGCCGTGTAAACCATCCCCGGACGCGACGCGCACCCGCCTTGCGTGATGGACGTTCCGTAAAACAGAACTGGCTTGCGGCGAGTCTCGGGCCGAGGATCGGCCAACGCCAGGGATTTAGATTTATCAATTCCGATTTCGACACTGCTGACACCATTATAGAGCGGCAAATACAGCAGGTATTCCCGTTCGCCAGGCGGCAATCCCGAGACTATCGCCACGGAATTGGTTTGAGCCTTGGGCTGCCCAACAGCCAGCCAGCGCCACTGGCCTGACGCATCTCTTACGTACAGATCCAGACCACTCACTCCAGTCGCCGCCATGTGAGGCATGGCGAGATTCGCGTTAATCAACGTCCATCTCGCATGAATCGCCTGAGCATCCGTGACAAACCGCACGGCCAACCCTGCCGATTGCCGACTGAGACCCCAGACAGAAGCCGGAGCCTTGCCGTCGGCTTTGGCAGGCAGTCGATCAAACGGCGCCTTCAAGTCCGTCCAACCCTGTCCTTCCAGACCGAGCAGCCGAATGTCATACCACAGCAGCGGCTGCTGTGAATCCGCGATTCCTTTTTCGACCGAAATCTTATCGCCCGCAATGATGGGAACCGCAGCCAGACAAACAATCGCGATTCCAATCCACAACTGAGAGTGTCTCATGGGTCAGATTCCTGAAACGAGTTGAATGATCCGAAACTGTTCACTGATCTCCCGCTGCCACACCTCGTGGATTAGGGTTTGGCCAATTTCCATTCCTCGTTGAAGAAGTCCGCGCTGACGACTTTGCCGGGACCTCGGGGATTCGGCGGCGTGTCCAGATCCACAATTGCCCAATCGGGTAGCTTGGGGATTTGACGCGCGTTGTTCAGATAATCGAATTCCCGGCAGGTAAAACCACTATTGAGTACGACATACTTTTTTGGATTCAACGGGTTGGGGAAGATCAGGATGGCCGCATGTTTGTCGGCGGGGTAAGACTTGCCTCCCACCGTGATCTGTTTGGCGTCCCATTGAATGGGCAGTTTGCCTGCGATTTTCGCCAGAACAGCATTGCTGGCGGGATCACCCCAGAGCATCAAATTGTGATTGGCGAGATCCTCGTCTTTGATTTCAGAGTCCAGTTTCACCCGCGCATGCCCACGAAACTGTTTGCGCCAGTGTTCGATCGCGTGTTGAGATTCGGCCGCCACCCATTTTTCGACTTTTTCATGGGCACATTTCCCGCTCCCTTTCACGAACAGGAACGAATCAAGAAAAGCATCGTCAATCGGGCCTTGCAACCCAGGTCGTTTTCTGAGTATCTCTGCGGTTGAGGGGCGCGGACCTTCCACCCAATTGCTGCCGCCCCAGTGAAAGGCGGCTTTGAAGCTGAGATCGGAAAGAGCCCTGGCTTTGAACGTCTGCTTGCCAATCTTGACTTCGATCGGCGTTTGTGGACCATGCGGGAACCATCCAGGTTCAAACGAAAGAGTGAAATCGGTGACGTTGGGAGCGTCGACCGTGATACTGGCGCCCTGCATTGAGGCTCGAACGCGGGCTTCTTCCCAGTGCTTCGCCAAACCTTCCACCGAAACCCAGTGCATATGATTGTAACGCAAAGTGTACGTCACGAAGTCGATTTCATGAGGAACTCGATTACGTCCTTTGGCGACGATGCTGGCGAGCCGCCGTTCGATTTCGGCGGCAGATTCCGGATGATAACTGTGCTTGGTCTTGGGACCGATGATATGCACCAATTGCAATCCCTTTGACGCCATCGCGGTTTCCATGATGTCAGCGGCCTGCTTCTGAATATCTTCGTCACCGCTATAGGCCACCGTGGGCAACTGCGACAGGTTCACACACCAGTCGGGGCAGTCGTACATGTGCCACAAAGTCTTCTCATATGCAGTGGGGCGGACGTCTTCTTTCTGAAAAACCTTCAGGAATTCCGGAGTCTCCGAAAAACCGGCGCCCGGCGCCGCCGCGGCGAACAAATCGGAGTAGTGCACGGCGAACTGCCAGCAGGCCGCGCCACCCATCGAAAAACCTCGAACCGTGATCCGATCTTCATCAATCCGATATTGGTTTTGGACCGATTTCAATGCTTCCAGCAGATCGATCTCGCCCGCCAGCTTGTTGGCGTTGCAATAACGGCCGTACAGATGCAGGACGATGGTGTTGGGGGGTGAGATTTGTCCGACTTGGGTGCGCCGTTGCGACAGGAAATTGACCTCACTGAGATTCTCGCCCCGGCCGTGGCACCAGATATCAAGCCGCACTTTGTCAGTCCCCTGGTGATTGTAATTCGTGGGAATCACGAGACCATAGGGTTGAAAACTGCCGTCGATTCTGGAGTGATAACCGCGGACCACGAGACCGGTGTCGGTCGTCCAGGACGCCGTACCGTTGCTCAGCTGGTCAATGCGTTCGTTCCCCAAATCCAGCAGTCCCTTTGCTGCCGGGATTTCGTTCGCGTTAAAGAATTCATTGTAAGTCAATGCATCCCGGACGGCGTCGTGCAGCACAGCAATGTCGGCGATCAATTGCGGCCGGCGGGCGCCGAATCGCTTGTCAGGCGTCTGCTTTTGCAGTTCGTCCAGTTTGGCCGCAAGAGTTTTTAGGCCCTCGGTCAAAGCCAGCTTATCGGCATCTGGAACGGCAATTCCCGGCGGTGGAACCGGCCGGACTTTCTCACCCTGATTGTCCGCCGGACCATCGCCCAGCGTCGGACGCAACAAGAGAGCGGGCAGTAA